>JAVHXX010000243.1 GCA_031119595.1 Patulibacter sp.
GCGCGGAGCGTGCCCACGCCGCGGCGCCGGGCCGCCGCCGCGCCCGCGGGCCCCCTAGAACGTCGTCCAGGTCAGGGACGTCTGATTCCCCTGCACGGCGCGCAGTTTGGTGCCCGGGCTCACGCGCAGCCGGCCCGTGAAGACCTGACCGCCCTGGCTCTTGAGCGTGACGACCGTGCTCCACACGCCCGCCGCATTCTGCGCCTGCACCACGACCACGCCCGAGGCCGGGGCCCGCGACCAGAGCGCGGCGACGCCCTTGTAGCGGTACGCGGCGAGCGGGAAGTGGTAGGCCGTCGCCGACGGCTTCGGCGTGTCCTGGGCGGGCGTCGCGCCGCGCAGGAAGATCCCCGACTGCAGGGTCGCGTTCCAGTCCGACCCCTGGGCGTCGTCGCGGCTGTTCCACCACAGGATGTTCTTCACGCCCGCCTTCCAGAGGATGTAGAACGCGCCCTGCATGTAGAGGGCGTGGTCGGCGAGCGAGAGGCCGTTCGGGTCCGGGTAGGAATCCCACGACATCTCCGTCATCCAGAGGTTCGGGACGGCCGCCTTCTTCACCACACCGGCCTTCGCCGCCGCAGCCACGAGGCGCGTCAGCTTGGCCATGTCCGGAACCACCACGTCGTCGGCGTTGCGCGCCGCCCGCGTCGGCGGACCGATCGGATACGTGTGGTGGTCCCACGCGTCGAAGTTCACCCTGGGGCACTTCTTCTTCACGGTCACCTTCGTGCCCTTGACCGTCTCGCAGAGCAGTGCCCGGTAGAACGCGGCGGGCTGGATCCGCGGATCACCCGGGTTCAGGTCACCGAAGGGGCCGGTGCCCGCCGAGAGCACCACGGCCGTCGGCTGGACCTGCTTCACGCCGGCGTAGAAGGCGTTGATGAGCGACCGGTAGATCCCCGGGCTCGTCATCACGAACTTCCCGTTCGACTTCGTCCACTGGGGCGTGAGCTCGGTGTAGAGGTTCGGCTCGTTCCACCCCTGGAAGTACGTGATCCGCGGCAGCGCCTGGCCGGGCGACGCCGGGTCCGGGTAGGAGCCGTCATAGCGCTTCGCCAGGGCCTGGGCGAACTGTCCGAAGAGCGTCGGGTTCGGGTTCCACGTGCCGAACGGCACCTCGTTGCTCAGAGCCGGTCGGTTCGGGCCCTCGGCCCACGTCGGCGCGCGCGACGCCCATACGAGCGGCGCCATCCCGTTCGCGGTGATCGCCTTCACCTCGTTGTCGACCGCGGACCAGTCGTAGCCGGACCAGGCCGGGTCGACCGCCTCGGCGGGCGTCGGCGCCACCGGGCTCTTGGCGACCTCGGCCCAGATCACGGTAAAACGCCAGACCTGAGAGCCGGCGGTGTGGGCCTCTGCGAGGCCCGCATTGAGATCGCTGAGATTGACTTTGCCGCCGTGCCAACCGGCGCTGGACATCAAGTCTTGGTCGTTGAACCCGAGGGTGAGCGCGTGGGCCGGCGCGGCGGCGACGCCGAGTCCGGCGACGGTCGCGAGGCAGGCGAGCAGGGCGACCGCGTGGCGGCGCAGCGTGGTGGAGAGGAGCACGATGCTCTATACGCAGGTGGCTCGCGCCACCTGACGGCGAGCGCTCAGCGGCAGCGCTGCTGCTCGTGGACCACCGGGCGGCGGTTCGTCTCGACGGTCACGGTGCCGTCGGCTTTCTTCACGACGCGGCCGACGGGCTCGACCTTGGTCACGTAGACCGTGGTACACCCGGGACGAGCCTTGGCGCTGCTGCCACCGTTGCCGGCAAGCGGGCCGCCGCCCGCGAGCGCAGCGATCACCGCGACCGCGGCGAGCCCGCCGGTCGCGGCGACGAGGCCAGCGATCCGCCCACGCCGCGCCGAGACGCGACCGCGATCCGGGAAGAGATGCCGCTCGAGCGTCGACTCGAACGCGGCCGTCGGACCGGGCGCGGCCCGGCGCAGCAGCTGCTCGAGCTGCTCGTCCGGTGGCTGCTGGTCGAAGGATTCCACGGCGCGCAGAGTCTAGGAGACATCGGCCGGCGGTTCGAACCCGGCGGTCGTCCCACGACGGCGGATGAAGATCGCGCCGGCCGCGCCGATCGCGCTGAGGCCGACCAGGCCCCAGACGACGCCGGTGCCGACGGTCGGGCCGTTGGCGACCGCGTGCGTTGCGGCCTTGAGCGGGCTGCCCGACGGATCACTCGGCCCGTCGATCTTGATGCCCTTCACGGCGCCGGCCGCGCCGCCACCCGTGCCGGAACCACCCGATCCGGAGCCGGTCGTGCCGGCGGCGCCGTCCTTGTCCTTCTTCTTGTCGGACTTGGACGAGCTCGACGCGCCGGTGGAGGTCGTGCCGCCGGCGAGCTGCTCGACGGCGGCGCCGTCGGCACCGGCCGACCCGAGCTTGGCGGCGGTGCTGCTCGACACGCCGGAGGTCGAGCTGCCGGAGCTCCCGCTGCTCTTCGACGAGCCGGAGCGGCTGTGCTGGCTGCCGCCGTTGGCCTCGGGCACGGCCTCGCAGTACTGCTGGATGGCGCTCGCACCTGGAGCGCTCGAACAGTTGCCGGCCGCAGACGCCCCTGAGACCAGCGAACCTGCCATCACTGGAGCGATCAGCGCCGCGAGGGCGATTCGGTGGATCCGCTTCGCGTGGTGCATGTCTGAGCTATACGAGTGAACCGCCAACTGTCTGACACTTAGCGTCGGAGATCACCACGAAACGCTTACTCATCGGAAAAACGCTCCCATCGGTCGCAGCGACTTCGCTTTGCGATACGCAGCTAGCGCGCCCTGCGCATTACCCGCCTTGGCGTCGATTCGTGCTTCGACGAGCGGGAGCCGCCAGTCGAGCGTGTCGCGGGCGATTGCCAAGTGGATCGCTCGCAGCGCCGAGTCCCACTGCCCTGCTTGTTCATCGACGAGGGCCCGCTGCAGGAACGGCGACGACGCCCATGGCATGGTGTTGATGGCCTGGTCGGCTTTGGCGCGGGCGGCGACAAGATCGCCCGCGGCGACGTCGCTGCCGCTCTTTCTGACATCCGAGGTGCCAACCAGCGCAGGCAGTTCGACGAGGATCGCCACGATCGCCATGACCACAAGTGCTGCGCGCGTTGGCCACCTTCGACGCTGCACGTGCCGTACCGCCGTCGCTGCTTCGGGCTGGGCACTCCGAGCCCCCGAGTCGATCAACGTATCCCCTCGCTCCGAGGCTTTCTCCCCCTCGATGGTTCGCGCGAGGTCGGTTCCCGCAGCAACGACCACCGCGGCCAGCGACACGGCGAGCATCGCGAGCGCCGTCACCTCCCAAAACCAGTCCACACTGGTGCCGAGCGTGAACGCCGCAAGCGCCGCGGCCGAGCCGGCCAGGATGCCACGCTCCAACGTCGCATTGGCCACGATGGACCGGCGAAGTGCGACCACGACCGCTGCGAGTATCGACGACAACAACCCGACGAGAACGACGAGGCCAGGCCAGCCTTGTTCGGCCAACGCCTCTAGGAACGCGTTGTGCGCGTCGCGAACAAATTCGCTGTTCGTCGCGTGCAGGTTGCTGTCGAGCTCGAACGTTCCGGCACCGGTTCCGTGTAGCTTGTTTTCCTCGTACGTATGGAGAGCGATCCGCCATTGAGCGATTCGCGTTCCGTTCAGAGAAGTCAGTCGGTGTGCCGGATCGACATCACGATCGTTTCGTTGATTCTCGAACTGATGCCACGCTCTGTCTCCGTAGGCACTCGTGAGGGCGACGCCGACTACCACTGCTGCGATCAGCGTCGTCAGCCCGACGACTCGGGCGAGCCGCCGAGGCATCCGGGCGCGGTCGACTGGACGAGAACATGCGGCGGCGACCGCGAGTGCAAGGCCGGCCAGCGCGAGCGCCGAAACGACGCCCGGAGCCCCTGAACCACTCGTCCCATCGGCGATCGCGGGATGGCTGCGGACCACCAAAATTGTCAGCGCGGCGGCAACCCCAGCGAGCCCGGCATGCACGGCCGTGGTCCATCGGTTCCGCGACAACCCCACCAACACGAGAATTCCGATCACGAGTGCGCCGATCGAGGACCGCGAATACGTGAGATAGCCGGCGGTGGTTGCGATCGGCAGACATCCAAGAGTTAGAGCACGCAGGGAGCGCCGTGGTGCGTGGGCACTGACCGCGAGCAGGAGCAACGCGGTGATCACGGCCCAGGAGCCGATGGCGTTCCAGTATCCGAAGGGGAAGGACAGCCTGCTCGTCGCATCCGGCAACAGGACCGTCGCGCGGCCTCCAAAAGCGCCAGGTGAGAGCCGAGCGACAAGTGCGACGATCAGTACGAGCACCGCGGCCACGAGCAGACCGCCGAACACGTCTCGCCAGTACCGCGACGGCAGCACCCAGCCGATGAGCACGATCGGGCCGAGGTGCGTAACCGCGCGGCCAAGCTCGGCGACGGTGCGCTCCTTGCTGATCGAATGCCCGAGATTCACCGCGATCCACACGGCGATGAGTGCCGCGAACCCGGTCACGAGTAGGCCGGCCATGCCAGGACGCCGTGGACCGGGCACCACGATCAGCGCGCCGAGACCGACGGCCCACCAAATCACGAGGGCGGCGGTCTGACGGTCGACGAGGTCGTACGACCCACCGGAGAAACCGACGGCGAACAGTCCGGCCGCGGTGACCGCCCCCACGAGGAGGGCGGCGATGAGCGAGGGCGGGCGTGGGACGGCGTCGGCGCGGGTCATCTGCGCGCAGACGATGGCATGTCCGCGGGCGTCGCGGGGCCGAATTCGCCGAGGGCGGGTCTATCCGTCGCGGCGCGGCACGGTCGATCGAGCCCCGCTACTTGCGCAGGCTCTTGACCACGAAGCGCGCCGTGGCGCCCTTCGGATCCACGTTGCCGGCCTGGTCGACGGCGCGGACGCGGAGCGAGCCCCGGCCGGCCTTCTTCGCCTTCACGCGGTAGCGCGCGGAGCAGGTCTTCCAGCCGGCGCCGTTGAGGCTGCACTGGTACTTGGCGACGGCGGCCTGGCCGACCGCGAGGCGCTGGCCCTTCACGCCGAACCGGGCGGCGACGATGCCGCGGATGAGCTTCTTCGGGGTCTTCGTGAAGACGGTGCTCGGCGGGGTGAGGTCGACGGACCAGGTGGCCGAGACGGCGGCGCCGATCACGCCCGCGGCGTTGACCGGGCGGACGGACAGCGTGTAGGTGCCCTCGCCCTCCTTGGGGATCATGAACGGCGTGGCGCAGAGCGTCCACGGGCCGCCGTCGAGGGAGCACTGGGCGTTGCCCGCGTTGCCCATGTCGGTGACGAAGTCGACGCGCGGCGCGTTCGTCGAGGCGCCGATGAACTTCGGGGCCTGCGTGATGCTGATGCGCGGGGCGACCGAGGTGGCGCCGACGCTCGAGCCCGAGCCGTTGGAACCGCCGCCCGAGATGAGCGGGGTCGAGCCGGTGGCGGCGGGGTTCGCGCCGCCCGGGAGGGTGCAGGTGCCGTCGCCCGGCATCTGGGCGCCGTTCACGAACTGCAGGAACGAGGCGAGGGCGGGCTTCGCGTTGCCGGCCTGGTCGTAGAGGCCGGTGTGCATGCCCCAGTAGTCCCGCTCGGTGCCGTAGGGGGCGATGTCCTGGAGCGAGAACCACATCGCGCGCTGCAGGCCCCAGCGGGCCTGGCAGGTCGCCATCGTGGTGAACGCCTGCGAGAGGTAGGAGGCCATCGTGGCGGTGTCCACGTGGAACGGGTGCACGGGGCCGCCGTCGCCCCAGCCGAGCTCGGTCATCCAGATCGGGCGCGAGTCGCCGGCGGCGAGCATGATGCGCTTGGCGTTGTCAAGGATGCGGGCGGTGCCGGCGGGGTTCGCGGCGTAGCCGTGGAGCGCGACGACGTCGGCGGCGGTGCGGAAGCCGGGCTGCGCCTCGAGCGCGGTGAGGAAGTCGACCATCGTGGCGCCGGTCGAATCGGCGGGCAGCTCGGCCAGCCCGGATGCGACGACGCGCGCAGCGGGGTCGACGCCCTTGATCGTGGCGGAGGTCTGCACGAGGAAGCTCGCGTAGGCGGCGGCGGTCGGGTTCGGCCAGTCCGCGCCGACGTTGACCTCGTTCCACACCTGCCAGCTCACGGGCGTGGGGGTGAGCTTGGGGTGGCTGGCCCAGAAGGTGCCGCCGGCGCCGTAGCGACTCACGGCGTCGCGCACGAAGTCCTGGTAGGCGGCGCTCGCGGCGGGGGTGGTGGGCTCGGTGCGGGCCTGGCCGCACGCCCACGCGGTGCAGCCGTTGAGCACCATGAGGAGTTCGTAGTGGTTGGTCGCGGCCTTCGTCATGAGGTCGTCGACGCCGCCCCACTGGCGGATGCCCTGCGTGTGCTCGACCCAGTCCCAGGGGAGCCCGGCGCGCACGGTGTGGACGCCTTCGCTGCCGAGCTGCGTGGCCTGCGTGGCGGTCGGCCAGCCCCAGTCGCTGATGCCCGCGAAGTCCGTCGGGGCGGAAGCCGCACGGGCGGCGCCCACGAGAGCGGGGGAGAAGAGAGCGACGAGCGCAGCGAGGAGGGTGACGACCGTCGTCCTGACGGGCCGCCGTCCGAAGACGGAACCTTCGCCGCCCCGCACATCCGTGCGCAGGGAAGTTGGCATGCCCATCTGATCGGGCGCTTCCAGCCCACATGCATACGAAAGGGCCCGGTTCGACGGTTCTCCCGGGTGCCGGCTCGAACAGCTGTCCGCTCAGCACCGATTCGTGCGTGTGCCCACGTGGCGTGCCGATGTCTGGCGGTCACCTGTCCGGTGTACCCCGCAGATGCTGGGATTTGCCGGGGGCCTCTGGCATGATCACGGCATGACTTTTGTCCCCCGAGCAACCGCGCTCGTCGGCGGCCTCGTGCTGCTGCTCACCGTCCCGTCCGTGTCCCAGGCGACCACGATCGTCGGCACACCGGGCCATGACCGCCTCGTCTCGAAGT
>JAVHXX010000244.1 GCA_031119595.1 Patulibacter sp.
GGATCGGCACCGCGAGGACGACGTCGGCGCCCGGCTTGATCGTCGGCTTCATGCCGCCCCACACCACGCTCGGCCGCGCCGCCCGGAGTCGGTCGAGCGCGTGTCGCCAGTCGAAGATGCGGGTGTCCGGCTGGAACCCGAGGCTGGTGGCGTAGCGCGGCCCGGTCCCCATGTAGTGGCTGATCACGGGGATCTGTTCGGGATGGGGCGAGATGACGACGTCGCCGGGGGCCGTGGCGCCGTAGTCGATGGCGAGCGCGGCGACCTGCGCCGTGTTGCTCTTCTGCCGCACCTTCGCCTCGAGCGGCTGCGCCCACGTGAGCACGAGGATGCAGAGCACCGCCGCGCCGACCGTCGGCACGCGGGCCAGGACGAGTCCGCTGAGCAACAGCACCGGTCCGACCGAGATCGCGAGGTACCGCAGCGACCACGCCGGCGAGAGCTGCGACGCGAACCAGGCGAGCCCGCCGCCGGCCACGACCATCACGACGAGGAGCAGCGCGGCGCGGGTCGTGGGTGCGTCGCCGGACCGGCCACGCGTGGCGACCCGGAGCGCGGCAAGCGCCACGATGATCGCGAGCAGCACGCCGGTCATCTCGTATCCGAAGGGCACGACGACCGCGCTGAAGAGATCACTGAGCGACGGGCGCAGCGACCACGGCGCACCGGTCGACCCGGCCTGCTTGAGGAACGACGGCACCCACGGCAGCCACACGATCGCGATGCCCGCGTAGACGATCACGCCGTCGATCACGGCCTTGCGACGGGCGACCTTGTCGACGACGCCGTCCTGCTTCTCCCCCGTGAACACCACCGCGAGGCACGCGACGAAGCTCGCCGCCACGGCGAAGATGCCCCAGTTGTGCGTGTAGAGCAGCGCCGCGCCGGAGAGGATCGCGAACGGGATGAAGCGGCGCTCGCGGCGCACGAACACGAGGATCAGGAACCCGCCGAGCAGCAGCGACTCGAGCGACACGAGCGTGTACATACGCGTCTCCTGCGCGTAGTAGGTCAGGAACGGATGCCCGGCGGCGAGGAGCGCGGCGACCCAGGCCGCGCGCCGGCCGGCGATGCGCAGCGCGAAGAGGTAGGAGACCGGGATCGTGAGGGTCGCGGCGAGCAGCGACAGCGAACGCGTCCCCATCTCGCCGGTGCCGAACATCAGCTCCCAGCAGTGCAGGAGCAGGTAGTAGAGCGGCGGGGAGCCGTCGAGCAGGAGCTTGCTCGGGATCTCGTGGAGCGGGTACCGCGCGATCCCGGTCGCGATGCCCTCGTCGATCCAGTACGAGGTGTCGATCGCGCGGCTGCGCAGCAGCACCGAGAGGCCGCACAGCACGAGCAGCACGACCGTCGTGATGGCCGCGACCGCCAGGCGGGTGCGCGACGGCGCGCGGTGCCGCGGCGCCGCCTGGTCCGGGGCAGCCGTCGGCGACCCGCCGCCGAGCGGCGCCGTGATCGAGGGCTGCGACATCAGCCGCCGCAGTTCGTGACGATCTGGATCTGCTTCGTGGCGGCGAGCTGGTGGTAGCCGCTGATGAGGTCGAGGCGGGGCCGCAGCGGACGCGAGTGCGCGTTCGTGCCGACGATGTACGTGCCCTTGGCGGGCGGCGGATCGTCACTGAGGACCTGGTCGATGTGGAGGCGGAAGGTCCAGGCGATCGGCGGCACCATGAGCGGGTGCGCGAGGAGCGGGCCGCACCGCAGCACCGCGGCCTTCGTACCGGGCTGCTTGGCGAGGACCTTCAGCTCGGCGAGGTTCTCCTTCTGCCAGATGATCTCCTCGGTGCGCGCGGGCAGGCGGAGCGCGGCGACGAGCACCATCGACACCAGCGCGGCCATCACGAGGAACTCGCCGACCACCGCGAGACCGCGGCGGGCGAGTTCGCGCACGAGCCAACCGACGCCGCCGAGACCGACGGCGACGAGCAGGCCGAGCGCCGGCGCGAGGTAGCGCGGGTTGCCGGCATAGCCGCCCTCGGTCATCCCGGCGACGATCGCGACCCACACGAACGACACGCCGCCCAGCAGCGCGGCCACGCGCAGCACGGGCTTCTCGATCATGCGGCGGCCGTCGTCCTGGCGCCACGCGATCACGCCGAGGAGCACCGCGATGATCACGCCGATCAGCGGCACCCACAGGAGGAGGTTCCCCATCGACCCGAGCACGTTGAGCGTGGGGCTCTTCGCGAAGGCGGCGCTGTCGGGGTTGGGATCGTGGGCCCGCGACGCGGCGCGCATGAACGACCCCGAGCCGATCTTCTCCGGCACGAGCCACGCGGCGATCACGAACGCGCCCGCGGCACCGATCCAGGTGATCCGCTTCGGGCTGCGCCAGAGGCGCTCGAGCCCGAGCACCGCGACGAACGCCCAGGCCTCCGGCCGGATCAGCGCGGCCGCGACGAGCCACCAGAAGGCGCGGTTCTTCCGGTCGTCGAGCCAGCTCGTGGCCGCGAGGCAGCAGACGAGCACGAGCATGCCCTCGGAGCTGCCTTGCACGCCGTAGGCGTAGTAGAGCGGGGCGACCGCGATCCCGACGGCCGCGAGGGCCGCGGCGAGGCGGCCGCTGAGTCGCGAGGCGAGGTCGGCGACGGCCGCGATCCCGGCGATCGCGAACGCCCGCGCGATCCACATCCAGAGTCCGGGGGCTGCACCGCCGAAGAGGGCGAACGGGATCGTGAAGACCATCGGGAGAGGCTTCCACGACGGACCCGACGTGGTCACGAGGTCGCCGTGGAGGATCTCGCGACCCCAGATGATCCAGGCCCACGGGTCGTAGGTCGGGGCGCCGCCGTAGAGCAGCGTGAAGATGCCGGCGATCACGAGCGACGCGACCGCGATCAGGCCCCAGCGCAGCGTGAGCGGGCCGGGTTCGGTGAGGTCGACGAGGCGCTTCCGGCGCAGGCCGGCGAGCAGCGACTCGGTGCGCGACGCGTCGGCGTCGGCCGGTGACGTGGCCTCGTCGACGGGGCTGGCGGGCGGCGTGTGGCCGTTCCGCTGGGGGAGCTCGCTGGCGGTCACGACCAGGGAAGGCTACGCAACCGCGCCCTTGAGCTGCGCCACCGCGAGCGCGGCCACACCCTCACCACGCCCGACGAAGCCGAGGCCCTCGCCGGTCGACGCCTTCACGCCGACCGCGTGGACCGGCACGCCGAGCACCTCGGCGAGGCGCTCCTGGATCGCACGCTTCGACGGACCCAGCTTGGGGCGCTCCGCGACCACGGTCGAGTCGACGTTGTCGATGGTCCACCCCAGGTCGGCGACGTGCGCGAGAGCCGTCCGCAGGAGCTCGATCGAGTCCGCGCCCTTGAAGGCCTGGTCGGTGTCCGGGAAGTGCTCGCCGATGTCGCCGAGGCCGGCGGCGCCGAGGATCGCGTCGGTGATGGCGTGCGCGAGGACGTCGGCGTCGGAGTGGCCGTCGAGACCGAGCGGGGAGTCGATCTCGATGCCGCCGAGGATGAACGGCCGCCCCTCGACGAGTCGGTGGGAGTCCCAGCCGATCCCGACGCGGCGGTCGTGCGGGCCGGGCCGCCAGGCCTCGGTCATCCGATCGGTTCCTTGCGGCGCTCGCGGCCCTCGAAGACCGTGAGCTCCGTGACGCCGTGCTCGGCGAGGAACTCCACGGCGGCGTCGTAGTGGGAGCCCAGGTCGGCGGGCGTGTGGGCGTCGCTGGAGATCGTGAAGTCGCAGCCGGCCTCGATGCAGAGGTCGAGGAAGCCGGCGGCCGGGTAGAGCTCGCCGACGGGCTTGCGGAGGCCCGCGGTCGACACCTCGACGGCCGCTCCGCCCTCGACGATGCCCTCGATCGCGAGCTCGTAGAAGCGGCGGAGGTCACCGTCCGGGACGGGCCGGCGGCGACCCCAGACCTTCACGAGGTCGGGGTGGGCGAGGATGTCGAACAGGCCCGAACGGCCGCACTCGCCGAGGGTGCGGAAGTAGCGCTCCCAGACCTTGTCGGGCGAGGCCGAGGTGTGGTCCCAGATGTCGTAGCCGAGGTGGTCGACGGCGAGGTCGCCGAGGAAGTGCACCGACCCGATCACGTAGTCGAAGTCGCGTGCCTGGAGGAGGTTCGCGATCTGGTCCTCGCGGCCGGGGATGAAGTCGGCCTCGATCCCGCGACGCAGCCCCTGCTCGCCGAGGAACTCGACGTAGGCGTCGATGTCGTCGACCGCGGCGCCCTTCCAGAGGTCGTGCTGCCACACGTCGAGGGCAGCCGTGAAGCGGTAGATGTGCTCGCTGGCGCCGAGCTCGGCGATGCCGTGCTCCTCGGCCGCCACGCGATACCGCTCGGCGTTCGCGGGGGTGAAGTACTTGTCGGCGGTGGTCCCGGGTTCGTCGGGGCGCAGGTGGACGTGGTAATCGGTGAGCACTGGGGACTGATTCAAGCACCGTCGCCGCGTGCGGGGAGTGCGATCAGGCGGAGGCGAGCGTGGAGTACGGCCGGCCGCTGAAGAACTCGGCCTCGATCCGGCCCAGTTCGGTGGCCGGTTCCTCGGCGTAGATCCATTCGCGGCCGATGTCGAACCAGGTGTTCGTCGACTCGAGCTGCCCGAGCACGCCGAGCAGGTGCATGATCGCGCGGAGCAGGACGAAGTGTTCGGCGGGCAGGACGAGGTCCTCGAAGCCGTCGGCGCCCCGCAGTTCGCCGTACACGCGCATCATCTTCGCCGTGTTCTTCGGCTCGATCGTGAGGGGCTCGTCGGTCATGAGCCACCCGAACACCGCGTCGTAGCTCTCGAACAGCACCGGCGCGAGGGACGGGTTCGGCGGCAGCGCGCCGGCGCGGGCGATCACCTCGAGGAGCGCCTCGGGATCGCGGGCGTGGGTGGCCCGCGTGGAGTCGAGCATCTGCTCGATCTCGTCGTCCGGGAGGCGCTTGAAGAACCCGAAGTCGAGGAAGGCGACGCGGCCATCCTCGAGGAAGAGCATGTTGCCGGGGTGCGGGTCGCCGTTGAGGAGGCGGTGGCGCAGCGGCCCGTTCACGTAGAACCGCACGAGGATCTCGCCGATGCGGTCGCGCTCGGCGGCCGGCAGGTCGACGATGTCCGCGAACCGGCGTCCCTCGACGAACTCGGTCACGAGCACCCGGCGCCCGCTGACCTTCGTGTGGACCTCGGGCACCACGATGAACGGGTGGCCGCGGTACACCCGCGCCATGGCCCGCTGGTTCTGGGCCTCGAGCTCGTAGTCGAGCTCGTCGTAGATGCGCTCGCGGATCTCGTCGGCGATCGCGGCGGTGTCGATCCCGGGCACGATCGTCTTGAGCAGCTTGAGGCCGAGCGTGAGGTTCTTCATGTCGGACTCGATCGCCTCGGCGATGCCCGGATACTGCACCTTCACCGCCACCGAGCGGCCGTCGGCGAGGGTCGCGCGGTGCACCTGCCCGATCGACGCGGCGGCGATCGGCGTCTCGTCGAAGGTCGCGAAGAGCTCCTCGACCGGCGCGCCGAGGTCGGCCTCGATCACCTTGCGGATCGCCTTGAACGGCGCCGGTTTGGCCGACTGCTGCAGCTCGGCGAGGATCGCCTGGAACTCCGGCCGGACCTCCTGCGGCACGAGGCCCAGGTCGACCGTCGACAGCGACTGCCCCACCTTCATCGCCGCGCCGCGCATGCCGCCGAGCACGTTCACGAGCTGCCGGGCCGCGAGGAGCTGTTGTCGCGAGGCGGCAGCACGGCGCGCCTCCGAGGACTGCTTCCCGCCCGGAGCCATGGCCTTCGAGGTCGCCATGCGCACGCCCACGCCGGCGGCCGCGCCGGTCATCGATGCGACGCGGCGCACGCGGGACGTCTTGATCTTCTTGCTCACGTACGACCTCGGGCGACCGGGGGACCTTTGGCCGATCAAGTGATCGACCAGGCCGGAACCATATACCATCACCGATCACGTGATCGATCAAATTCCATCGACGGTGCCGGATGGCACGCAGGCTGCGGTGGGCTCCGCCGTGGGGCGGTCGGCTGATGCGGCCGCGGATCCGGGCGTGCCGCGGGACGTCGGCGCGGCCGGCGGCGCCGTGGCGACCCACGCCGCCCCGACGACCCGCGAGGCGCAGCGCCTCACCACGCGCCGGTCGATCCTCGACGCGACCGTTGCATGCCTCGTCGACGACGGCTACGGCTCGCTGACGACCCGCCGGATCGCGGAGCGCGCGGGCATCGCCCAGAGCACGCTCATGCACCATTTCTCCACGCGCGAATCACTTATCGTCGAGGCGGTCGCGGCCCTCGCGGAGCAGCTCGCGGCGAAGGCCATCGACGAGCTCGACCTCGAGGCGCTCCGCGGCCCGGCCCACCGCGCGGCCGTGCTCGAGCGCGCCTGGGCCACCTTCACCGCGCCCGAGGCCCTGGCCGCCGCGCAGCTCTGGGGCGCGGCGTGGACCGAGCCGGAGCTGGCGTCGGCGCTCGGCGAACTCGAGCTGCGGGTGGCCGCGCTCGTGCTGTCGTCGGCCGCCGTGGTCTTCCCGGACGAGTCGCTCGACCCGCAGTTCCCGGTGATGATCGACGGCGTCGTCCAGATGATCCGCGGCCTGATCATGGCCATCCCCACCTGGGGCCGGGAGACGGTCGAGGCGCGTTGGCAAGCGCTCGTGCCGGTGCTCATCGACGCGTCGAACCACCTCGTCGCCCCGCCGGAGGTTCGCGGCGCGCCGGGCGCAAGCGGCGCGCCGGACACAAGCGGCGCGCCGAACGCGAGCGGCGCGCCGGACGCGAGCGGCGCGAACTAGGTCGCCGGGCGCGGGGCCGACGTCGGCGAGGCACTGGTGACCGCGGGCCTGCGCCTGATCATGGGGCCGTTCGCGCACCCGCTGTTCACGCTCTCGATCGGCGTCGGCGTCTACTTCGCCC
>JAVHXX010000245.1 GCA_031119595.1 Patulibacter sp.
TGCCGGGACGACCGGTCGGCGGCAGGTGCTCGCGCCGCAGCTGCGCGAGGTCGCGCCGGCGCTCGTGGCGTGGCGGGCCGACGGCCAACGGTGCGCGCTCGCGACGGTCGTCCGCGTGTACGGGCGGGCGCCGCTGCCGGTCGGCGCGTCGCTCGCCGTCTGCGAGGACGGTGCGACCGCCGGTGCCGTGAGCGGCGGCTGCGTCGAACAGGAGGTGCTCCGCACCGCCCGTGACGTGATGGCCGGTGGCCCGCCGCGGCGTCTCACCTTCGCGCCGGACGACGACGGCGTGCTCGGCCTCGGCCTGCCCTGCGGCGGCGGGATCGACGTGTGGGTGCAGCCATGGGACGCCGACCTACGGCGCGCGGATCACGGCGCGTTCACCGCGGCCGTCCTGGCCGATGAGCGTGCGCAGTTCTGCACGGCGCTGGAGGACACGGGAGAGGTGCTCGAGCTCGTGGTCGAACCGAGGGGACGGCTCGTGCTCGTGGGCGCGGGGCTCGTCGCCGGAGCGCTGTGCGCGATCGCGCCGGGGCTCGGGTGGACGCCGATCATCGTCGACCCGCGCGAGGTCATCGCGGCGCACGCGCCGACCCACGACGCCGCCCGGCTGCTCCTCACCTGGCCCGACGAGGCGGTCGCCGGACTCGGGCCGCTCGGTCCGGACGACGCCGTCGTCGTCCTCAGCCACCAGCCGGCCCTCGACGACGTCGCGCTGCGCGTCGCGCTCACGACCGGCGCCGGGTTCATCGGGGCGCTCGGGTCGCGGCGCGCCCACGCCGACCGCCTCGCCCGTCTCCGCGACCACGGCCTAGGCGACGCCGACCTCGCGCGGGTCGTCGGGCCGGTCGGGCTGGACCTCGGCGGCTGGTCGCCCGACGAGATCGCGCTCTCGATCGCCGCGGAACTCGTCGCCGTACGGCACGGCCGGGCGGGCGGGCGCCTCGTCGACGCGACCGGCCCGATCCACGGTGCGGCGCGCGCTGCGGCCCGAGCCCCTGAGCCCGCCTCGGCCGCCCGCGTCGCCGACCCCGAGCGCGCATGGACCTGAACACGGTCGAGGCGATCGTCGCGCCGACGGACCGCGCGGCGCTCGCGGACTTCGGCACCGGCGACGCGTGGCTCGCCGGCGGCAGCGCGCTGTTCGCCGAGCCGAACCCCCACCTCCGACGCCTCTTCGACCTCACCGCCTTCGCGTGGCCCGCGCTCACCCGCCACGCCGGCGGCGACCTCGAGATCGCCGCGACCTGCACGCTCGCCGAGCTGTCACGGATCGCGGTCCCGGCCGACGCGCCCGCGCTCGGCCTCGCGCTGCGCTGCTGCCAGTCGCTGCGGGGGTCGTTCAAGGTGTGGAACGTCGGCACCGTCGGCGGAAACATCTGCGCCGCCCTGCCCGCGGGCCCGATGACGTCGCTGACCGCCGGGCTCGACGGCCGTTGCACGATCTGGTCGGCCGACGGCGCCGAGCGGCAGGTCACCGTGCCCGAGCTCGTCGTCGGCGACGGGCGCACCTCGCTGTGCGCCGGCGAGCTCCTGCGCTCGATCACGCTCCCGGCCCACGCTCTCGCAGCCCGCGCGACGATGCGGCAGGCCTCGCTCCTCCCGCTCGGCCGCTCGGCCGCGCTGCTCATCGGCCGCATCGACCCGGACGGCACCTTCCACCTGACGATCACCGCGTCGACCCCGAGCGCCGTGCAGCTCCGGTTCGCGGACGGGCTCCCGTCGGCCGCGGACCTGGTCGACGCGATCGACGCGCGCCTCACTTCCACGGACTACTTCGACGACCTCCACGGCACGCCGGCCTGGCGGCGCCACCTCACGCGCACGCTCGCCGTCGAGATCCGCGACGAGCTCGCGGCGGGCGCCCCGGACGGAGCACCCTCGTGAGCGCGCGGAGCCGGCGTCCGCGGTGCGAGGTGGTCGCGTGACCTACCGGATCGACGGCGCCCTCCACGAGGCCGAGCCCCGCGCCGGCCAGTGCCTGCGCACGTTCCTGCGCGAGCAGGGCCGCTTCGGCGTGAAGAAGGGGTGCGACACCGGCGACTGCGGTGCATGCACGGTGCACGTCGACGGGACGCCCGTGCACTCGTGCCTCTACCCGGCCCGGCGCGCGGCCGGTCGCGAGATCACGACGATCATGGGGCTCGCGGCGAGCGTCGACCCGGCCGCGGAGGATCCGCCGCCGCTGCACCCGGTCCAGCAGGGATTCCTCGATGCGCAGGGTTTCCAGTGCGGATTCTGCACGGCCGGCATGATCATGACCGCGGCCGCGCTCACCGACGACCAGCGCGACGATCTCCCGCGCGCCCTCAAGAGCAACCTCTGTCGCTGCACCGGCTATCGCGCGATCGACGATGCCCTCCACGGCCGGATCCGGGTCGATGGCGACGCGGCGGGCGCGTCGACCGGCCGCACCCTCGCCGCGCCGGCCGGACCGGGGATCGTGACCGGCCGCGCGGAATTCACGTTCGACCACGCGCCCGAGGGGCTGCTCCACGTCGCGCTGCTGCGCTCGCCGCACGCCCACGCGCGGATCCGCTCCATCGACACGGCGGCGGCGGCGTCCCTGGAGGGCGTCGAGCTGATCCTCACCCACGAGAACGTCCCCGCCACGCGCTTCTCGACGGCCCGCCACACCAGCCGCACCGACGACCCGGACGACACCCGCATCCTCGACGACGTCGTGCGGTTCGAGGGGCAGCGCGTCGCCGCGGTGATCGCGACGTCGCTCGCGGTGGCCGAGGCGGCGTCCCGGCTCATCGAGGTCGACTACGAGGTGCTGCCGGCCGTCTTCGACCCCGAGCTGGCGATGGCGCCGGGCGCGCCGCTCGTCCACGGCGACAAGCAGCCCGGCGAGTCGAGGATCCCCGCGCCGGACCGCAACATCGCCGGGCAGGTGAGTTCGCACATCGGCGACGCCGACGCCGGCTTCGCGGCCGCCGACGCGATCGCCGAGGGGACCTTCCACCTCCAGCGGCTGCAGCACGTGAGCCTCGAGACACACGGCGCCACCGCCTGGGTCGACGACCGCGGTCGGCTCAACGTGCGCACGTCGACCCAGGTGCCGTATCTCGTGCGTGACGAGCTCGCGCACCTGCTCGCGATGGACCGCGAGCGGATCCGGGTGTTCGCGAAACGCGTGGGCGGTGGCTTCGGCGGGAAGCAGGAGCTGCTCGTCGAGGACATCGTCGCCGTGGCGGCGCTGCGGCTCGGGCGTCCGGTGCGGCTCGAGATGACCCGCGAGGAGCAGTTCGCCGCGATGACCACGCGCCACCCGATGCGGATCCGCGTGAAGATCGGCGCCCACGCGGACGGCACCCTCACCGCGATCGAGCTCGAGCTCCTGTCGAACACCGGCGCCTACGGCAACCACGGCGCCGCGGTGATGTTCCACGCCGTGAACGAGTCGATCTCGGTCTACAACGCGCCCGCCAAACGCGTCGACGCGCACGCCGTCTACACGAACACCGTCCCCGCGGGCGCCTTCCGCGGCTACGGCCTGAGCCAGTCGATCTTCGCCGTCGAGTCGGTCATGGACGACCTCGCGCGCACGCTCGGCCTCGAGCCGTGGGTGCTGCGCGAGCGCACGATGGTGCGGCCCGGCGATCCGTTCGTGTCGATCAGCGGCAACGCCGAGGACGTGTCGTTCGGGAGCTACGGCCTCGACCAGTGCATCGACCTCGTGAAGGACGCGCTCGGCAGCGGCCGCGGCGAGCCGGCACCGCCGCCCGAGGACGGCTGGGAGGTCGGCACCGGCTTCGCGATCTCGATGCTCGACGCGGGTCCGCCCGGCGGCCACTTCGCCGACGCCCGCATCGCGCTGGCCGCCGACGGCCACTACGAGCTCACCGTCGGCACCGCCGAGTTCGGCAACGGCACCGCGACCGTCCACTGCCAGATCGCGGCCCAGGCGCTCGGCACCACGGTCGACCGCGTGCGGCTGATCGCCGCCGACACCGACGGCATCGCGTTCGACAGCGGCGCGTTCGCCTCGGCCGGCATCTTCGTCGCGGGCCGCGCCACGCTCATGGCCGCGCAGGCCCTCGCGGCCGAACTGCAGCTGCTGGCCGCGGGTCGCCGCGTGGCCGTCGCCGCCGCAGACTCCGAGCCGCGCGCGGACGCCCACGCCCCCGGGACCACGATCGCCGACGCCCCGGCCGTGCTCACCCCGGATGCGCTCACCTGGCCGGGCGGCTCCCTTCCACTCCCCGAGGCGCATGCGATCGCCACCGCCGCGGGCCAGACGCTCCAGACCGAGGCGAGCTTCCAGGGCTCGCCGCGGTCGGTCGGGTTCAACGTGCACGGGTTCCGTGTGGCGGTGCTGCCGACCACGGGCGAGATCCGCATCCTGCAGTCCGTGCAGGCCGCCGACGCGGGCGTCGTGATGAATCCCGGCCAGTGCCGCGCGCAGGTCGAGGGCGGCGTGGCCCAGGCGCTCGGCGCGGCGATGTACGAGGCGGTGCAGGTCGACGACGCCGGGCACGTCACCACGCGCAACCTGCGCAGCTACCACGTGCCCACGTTCGGGTCGATCCCCACGACCGAGGTGTTCTTCGCCGACACCCGCGACGACCTCGGCCCGCTCGGCGCCAAGCCGATGAGCGAGTCGCCGTTCAACCCGGTGGCGCCCGCGCTCGCGAACGCCGTCCGCGACGCCACCGGCGTGCGGATCACCGAGCTGCCCCTGCGCCGCGACCGCGTGTGGGAGGCGATCGCGACGGCGCGGGCCGCCGCCGCGGATGCGGCCGGGCCCGCGGCGTCGTCGGTGGCACGCGCCACCGACGACGGCTAACAGCCCGCGACCAGGCGGATCGGGTAGTCGTAGCTGCCGGTCGTGGTCGTGCCGTCCGCGAAGCGCACGGACAGGTCGACGTGCACCGACCGGGCCCCGGTGGCGATCGGCAGGTGGAAGTCGGTCGGGTCGGTGACGGTGGCGGTGCCGAAGTCCTGGCTGCCCGCGGAGGCGTGCCCCGTGACCGAGACGGCGTCCTCGAAGAGACCCGGCGTGGGGTTCAGCTGGACGTACTGGTCGTCGCCGGCATCTGCGCACTGGAGGCTGTTTACGTACGCGTAGACGCTCGCCGGCGGCCGGTCCGCGCCTCCGGGCAGGGGGCCGGAGTACGTGTTCACGAGCGACATGGTCGACCCGGGCGTGAGCACCTCGGCGTAGACGCCGGTCCGTGACAACACCGAGATCTGGTACTCATCGGTGCCCGCGGTCGCCGACCGCCGGAACAGGTTCGCGAAGCGGCCCGCATCGATCCAGGCGGCGCCCGGGCCGGGCTGGAACGTCGCGGGATGGCTGCCGAAGAGCAGCCCGTTGGTCGGTGCGACGAGCACCTGGCCGCCGTCGGGGCTGATCCACGCGACCTGTGCGAAGTCGGGGATCACGTGCGACCCGGCACTGGTCACGGCGCCGGTGGCGAGGGTGCGCTTCCACACCGATCCGAGCGCCTCGTTCTGGTCGACGTAGGCGGCGGTCGTCCCGTCGGCGCTGACCCACGCCGCCCCCGGCGTCGCCGTGGTGCCCGCGGCGGTGACGATCGCGCCGGTCCCGTCCTGCTCGGCGATGCCGACCTTCGTGCCGTCGTCGCTGAGGCTCGTGATCTCGGCGGCCGCGTCGCGCCAGTCCAGGTTCGGGTCGGCGGCGAGGCGCGTGGTCACGTTGGTGGTGAGGTCCCGGCGGAAGAGCCCCGAGCCCAGACCGGGGACGTCGGAGGCGGTGAAGACGACCGCAGTGCCGTCCCCGTCGATCATGCCCTGGGCGCCCGTGGCGCGGGCACCGGAGGCGCCGGTCGCCCGCGAGACCGGCACCGCGGTGCGCTTCTGCAGGTCGAGCACGTAGACGGTGTACGGGTCGAGGCTGCTGCGCGTGGTGCCGGGATCGAGCACGGTCTGGTCCCACTTCTCGAACGACACGTACCGGCCGGTCTTGTCGATGCCGGTCGCGAGGGCGCGGCCGCTCGAGGTCACCTGGAGCGTGGTGTTCGAGACGATGTCGCGGACCATCAGGCGGAAGGGCGCCTGCGGGTTCGTGAGCTCGGCGCCGTCGATCGACGTGTAGACGGCGGTGCGGCCGTCCGGTGAGACGACGCCCGACAGCGTGGCGCCGTTCGCCGGGGCAGCCCCGGCGACCCCGGTGGCACGGCTGATCACCTCGAGGTCGCTCGGTGCCGCGGCCTGGGCGACCGGCGCGGCGATGAGTGCGGCGGCACCGATGGTCGTGGCGAGGGCGAGGCGCCGGCTGCGCCGCGGTGCGCGGCCGGTGGACGAGGACACGGAGGGCAGGCGGTGGGACACGGGGCACCCGGGGTGCTCGGGATCGACGGGACGCCGCCAATGTACCGATACGGACCGTTGTCGGCCGGGCGGGGGGCACCGACGGAACGACGACGGGCGGGACCCGGAGGTCCCGCCCGCGCGCCAGGGGTTCATCGGGTCGGGGCGCCGCCGCGCCCCGCCGCCTCAGTGGGTGCTCGAGGCGGTCTGCGTGGCGGTCGCGTCGGTCTTCGACGCGCCGTGGCCACCGGTCGAGGTGGCGTTGCCGCCGTTGCCCGCCGTGGCCGCGCCGCTCGTGGCGTGCGTCGAACCACCGGTGCCGGTGGTGCTGTCCGTGCTGCCGCCGTCCTTGTCGCTGCGGTCGTGGCGTGAGCCGCGGTCCGTGTTCGACGCGCTCGACGAGGAGGACACGTTGCCGTTGCCGGCCGACGTGTTGCCGGTCGACGCCTGGCCGCCGTCACCGCCGG
>JAVHXX010000246.1 GCA_031119595.1 Patulibacter sp.
TCGGCGTCGGCGTCGGGGTCGGCGTCGGCGTGGGCGTCGGCGTCGGGGTCGGCGTCGGGGTCGGCGTCGGCGTCGGGGTCGGCGTCGGCGTCGTCCCGTCAGTGATCGGGATCGCGGCGGCGAGCGTCGTGTCCTGCGGCGGGGTCGTCGCAGCGAGGGTGCACGAGACGTCGAAGGTCAGCGGGTCGCTGTCCGACGGCGGAACGCCATCCGGGTTGTCGATGTTCGGGATGTCGGTGCCCGACGCGTCCTGCGCCTTGAGCAGGAGCTTGATGCTGTCGACCGTGATCTTCAGCGAGCCGGCCTGCGGGAAGGTCAGCGACGGGGTCTTGCCGGTCGCGTTCAGCGTGATGTCACCGGTGGTGGTGACCTTCTGCTGCGGCACCGTGATCGGCACCTTGATGGCGAGCTTGCCGGTCGAGGTGATGCCCGGTGCGTACACCGTGGACACCGCGCTCGAGGTGCCCGAGATGGACGACGCCGAGATGAGGCCGATGGCGCTGGAGGTGTCGCCACCCGCGGTCGCCTTGACGTTGATCGTGAACTGACCGGTCGGAACGCCAACCTGGACCGAGTCCGGGATGACCGCGTCGATGTCAACCTGGAGGGGCTGCGGATCGAGCAGGTACGGGTACAGGCACGAGTAGTTCAGCGTCTTCGCGTAGTTGGCCTGAGCCGGAGCGGCCACGGCGCCGAACACTGCAATCGCCGAAACGCCGGCAAGAGCCAGAGCCTTCCGCGAATCACGGGACTTAAGGGACACTTGTTCCTCCTGAGTGGCAGCGACTTCCCAGCGCTACCGGATGCAATAGGAACCACCGTGGGACATCGGCGGTTCGACAAGTCTCCGGCATCTGTGAGCCTTGACACGTCGCGATTTTGTGACCGAGGACTTCGACACCGGTCGATTTGCCCGAGAACACGGGCGGTACGTTCCGGGACCCGCCCCGGAAAAATGTCGTTCGACCTTGACGCGGAAGTGGCACGTCGACGAACATCACAGCTGGGTGGCCGATCGTACGAACGGGGGACGCCAGCTCCCGGCTGGCGATACGGTCCCTTCTGTTCGCCTCCCGGCCGCCGCGCTCATGCTGGATCCCTCCCTTCCGACCACCGCGGGTGACCGCCCGGCACACCCCGAGCGGGCCGCGAGCGTGCTGCTCGCCGAGGGCGCGCGGCGTGCCGTCATCGCGATCCTGGGCGCCCACGGCGGCCCGCTCGCCTCGGCCGTCATCGCGGAGCGGGCGCCGCTCGACGTGACGCCCCGACTCATTCGCGACCGCATCCGGGAACTCGAGCGCCACGGCGTGCTGTCGCCGGTCGACCAGACGCCGGGAGGCACGGGGCGGTGGCAGCTCACCACCGCGGGCCAGGAGCTCTTCCGGCTCCTCGCGCTGATGACGCGCATCGTCACCAACGCCGCGGGCCTGCGGCCCAACACCTCGGCCGCCACCCGCGACCGCGCCGTGGGACGTGCCCTCGACGCCCTGACGGACCCGGTGGTCCTCACGATCCTCCGCGAGCTGTCCGAGAAGGTCGCACTGTCACCACCGGCGCTCGAGGCTCGCTGCCGGCCCACACCGCGTCGCACCGTCTACCGGCGACTCACGCCACTGGTGGAGGCAGGCGTCGTGGTCCGCTCGACCACGGGCCAGGTGCCTCGGAGCACCGCGTACACCCTCAACGACGACTGGCGTCCTGCGGCGGCGATCCAGCTCCTGTCGACGTGGTGGTCGACCCGGCACCCGCAGGTCGCGGGCGCGGTCGAGGATCCCGATCTCGACGGGCTGCTCCACAGCATCCTGCCGCGGACCAAGCTCACCAAGGGCTTCCACGGTTCGGTCCTGTGGGTCGTGACCGGGTCACCCCGGGACCCGCTGCGGCTGTCGGCCCACGGACAGACGATCAGCCTCGACTTCAGCACCCCGGAGCATCCGACCGACGCCACCATCCAGGGCGGCGCAGCCGACTGGGCGGCGGGCCTCGTGAGCGGCAACCGCGACGGCCTCACGACGAGCGGCGACCGCGACCTCGCGGACGCGGTCTTCGCCGCCGTGCGCGCGGCAGCGCTCAGCTACGTGCGGTAGGCGGGGCAGCAGGACGCTGCCCCGCCTCGACGCAGGCGCCTACTTGCCGAGCTTGACCGACTTCGTCGACGAGAGGACGGTGCCGTTGCTGCCCGCGATGCGGACCTTGACCTTCACCGACTTGCCCTTCTTGAACTTCTTCAGGGCCGCCTTCGTGACCTTGTAGCCCTTCGGCTTCAGGGTCACGACGATCTTGGTCGGCCCGGCACCGGTACCGGTGATCGAGAGGTTCTTGCTCGAGATCTTGGTCTTGGCCTTGCCGCCGGTGACCTTGATCTTGATGTTCGCCTTCTGGATCTTCTTCGCCGACTTCGAGGATCCGCTGCGGAGCGAGAAGCCGCTCGGCATCGAGATCTTCGCGCTCTTGAGCGTCTTGCCGGTGGGCGGCGTGATCGTCATGGTGAGGCCCTTCTTCACGGACCAGGTCACCTTCGGGGCCGGCACCGGGATGGTGGCGCACGGAGCGGGCACCTTCACGGAGTAGGTCTGGCCGCCCTGACCGCCGAAGGTCGCGTCCCAGCTCGAGTCGGCGGTGCACGCCGTGCCGATCTGGATCGGGCCCTTCGCGCCACCGGCGACGGTGAGGTCGAGCTGGGTGAGCGGAAGGTCCGGGATGGACGGGAACTCGGTGACGAGCCGCTTCGACTTGTCGATCCGGATGGTCGACAGGATCCGCTGCGTGTACCGACCGGTGAAGCTCATCCCGAGGCCGGGGAGCACCTGACCCGCGATACGCACGAGGTACACGTCGCCGCTGAGGACGTCGGACGTGATCGCCACCCGGGCGGTCACCGAGCCGACCCGCGTCGCCGCCGGGCAGGCAGCGGCGTTGAAGGCCGCAGGATCGCACTGCGTCTGGATGTTCTTGAGATCCGAGGAGACGCCGTCCGGAAGCATGACCGTGGTCGACTTCAGGTTGGTGTCACCGGGACGCGTCTTGATGCTGACGTTGACCTGCGGGTGACCGAGGACCTTGGTCTCGCCCGAGAGTGAGGCCGTGATCGACGGCTGCAGCGGACGGGCCGCGCATCCGGTGTAGCTCACGGAACTCGACGACGTCGCCGTCTCGCCACCGTCGCCGGTGAACGACGCCGTCGCGGCCAGCGGACCACATGACGTCGGGTTGAGCGGGAAGTTCGGACGGTCGAGGGCGACCGCGATCGAACGGAGGTTCAGGGCGAGCCCGTGGAAGCGGGTCGGTGCGGTCGTCGACAGGGTCAGGCCGGCATCCGTCGGACGGAGGTCGATCCGGGCCGGGACGACGACGTTGCCGAGGTCGAGGTCGCCGAGGAGGGCGTGGACCACGATGGTCGCGCCGGCCACGGCATCCGAGGAACGCTCGGACAGGTACATCTGCCCGACGAGCGTGTACGGGCTCGGCCCGACACCCGCGACCGTGGTGACGGTGCCGATGCGCGAGGCGTCGGAGCAGTCACCGGTGGCCGCCTGCGCGGCGGGGCACTCGCTGGCCTGGGTGAGGTCGGCGAGGAAGCCCGACGGCAGCGACACGTTGATGGCGCTGAGCCACGGGGTCTGGTCGGGGCGGGCGAGCACGATGGTGGTGGGCGCGCGCGAGCCGACGGTGGTGTCGGACGGGGTCATGGCGATCGTCGGCGCGAAGGCCGGGAGCGCACAGTTCTCGTTGATCGTCAGGTCCGACTTCGACTGGACCGGGGCCGTGCTCGCGCTCGACGTGAACGTCGACGTGCCCGAGGTGGTGCCACAGGCGCGCGGGGTGCTGAACAGAGCGTTCGGACCGCCGGCGAACTCGATCTTCAGCGAGCTGAAGCGGAGCTGGGGCGTGTCCTTGAACGTGGTCGTGATCTGCCCGTTGGCGTCGGCGGAGACCGCACCCACGAGCTTGATGCGCGGGGCGTCCGCGGCAGTGGCGCCCTCGGGCGTCGCCTCGAGGTACAGCGACGGGAGATCACCGACCGCGGCCTGCGGGCCGAGGTACACGTGACCGACGAACGGCGTCTTCAGGAGCGGCGTGACGATGCTGAGATCGCCGACGCTCGCCCCGGCCGGGCAGGCACTCGGTGTGCTGGTGCCGACACCGAACTGGGCGGCGGAGCAGAGGCGCAGGCCACCGTCACGGGCGGCTGCCTGGGCACCGATCTCGAGACCGGCCGGAAGGGTGACCGAGGCGTCCTTGAGGAGCGCGCTGCGGCGACCGTCGGACGTCTGGGTCTGCGGGAGATCGAGGGAGACCTCGGTGGCCGTCGGGACGCCGGGGCTCTTCTCCGCCGTGGTCACGCTCACCGACGGGTTGAACGGCAGCGTGTCGCAGCCGGTCAGCTTGAAGGCGTTCGAGTCCATGGTGCTCTTCACGCCACCGTAGGTGGTGATCGAGGCGTGCCCCACGAGGTTCGTGGAGCAGTCGGTGCCCCACTGCGCGAAGTCGGCGTTCAGGGCCGGGTGGTCGACCTTGCTGCCCCAGGCACGGATGCCGACCGACTCGACGTAGAGCGGCGACGGGATCGCACCGGCGAGGAGGTTGCCAGACGAATCGACGTAGCCGCTGGCGTAGACGTTGCGGGGCGCGTCGTCTACGACGCCCTGGACCCGACCGGTCGCGTCGAGCACGAGGCGGACGATGAACTTCTCCGGCGCGATGCCCTGGACGGGCTGCAGCGCCACGCCGAGGCGGGCGAGCTCGTTCGGGGAGTGCGAGAGGTTGAAGACCTGTCCACCCTTGAAGATGCCGTTGTTGGCGACGTTCGGAGCGCCGCCGATCGCGACGTGCTGCAGGATGCCGCCGTTGCTGCCGGGGGTCTTCACGATCGTCGTGATGCGGACGAACGCGGTGCCGACCTGGGTGTTGGCAGAAATGGGCACCGTGCCGCCGTTGCCGTCGCTGGCGCCGCCGACGGGGCAGGTCGCAGCGATGTACTTCCCGGTGCCGAACTGGGCGTCGGTGCAGGTCGCAGTGCTGTCCGGGGCGCCCAGGAAGCCCTCGGGGAGCTCGATCGACGCGGTCTTCATGTCATCGCCCTGAACCGGGGAGTTGTCGGCGTTGAAACCGACGTGCGTCGCATCGACGTCCGGGAGGGGCGGATCGTTCTGGAGACGGCCACCACGGGGGTTCAGGTTGGTGGCGTTGCCGTCACGGTCGGTGTCCGGGCCCTTGATGAGGTTCGGGTTGCCCGTGCTCGTATCGGCAACTGCGGGCTGCTGGAGATCCGGGGTGAGGGTGAAGCCGAAGCAGAGGTCACTACTCGCGCCCGCGCGGAGATCCGGCGTGAGGGAGGCGCTCGACGGCTGGTTCGCCGGAACGTACGTCTGGTCGGCGGAGCCCGCGGTCGGGTTGCTCGACGCGTCGTAGTTGCCGGACACCGAAGCAGGCCATCCGATACCGCTGGCCTGCGGCTTGACCGCACCGGTCGGGTCGAACGGCACCTGCGTGCCGTAGATGCGCTGACCGGTGGGCTCCGGGGTGCAGAGGACCTTCTCGTCGTCGGCGGTGACCTTGCCGTTCGAGTCGAGGCCGCTCGGCGCCGGGTTGACCGGCATGGCGAAGACGGACTTCAGCTCGACGTTCCCCGGGCCGGCTTGCGCCGTGGCGGGAACCCCGACGAACGTGGCCGCCAGGGCGGTGGCCACGGCGACGGCTCGAGGTGCGGAGAACGCACGCGCGAGCGCGTACCGCCTCCGGCGGGAAAGGGTGGTGGACACGAGGACTCCTGGGACGAACGACGGGGCCGCAGGGTGCGGCCCATCACACATGAAACGCACCCTATCGAACCGGGTAGCCGTTCGGTATGGGCGCGGCGCGCGCTGACCCATCCGACCATCCGAGCGCCTGTGACGTCCCCTGAAACGGCCGGTGGCCCGGGGCATCGCTGCCCCGGGCCACCCGGGTGTTCCGTCGGTCTCCCCGGCGCGCGGGGCGCCGGGGAGTGGGCCGGCCGAGAACCAGGAGTACACGAAGCGGGTCGCGACGCTCGGCGCGTTCGTCCCGTTCGGCGTCGTGATCTTCAGCTCGTAGGCACCCGGCGCGAAGCCCGGAGCCAGGACCATCATCTGCGTGTCCGAGCGGACGGCGTAGAGCACCTTGGTCCCGCCGATGGTCACCGAGGTCGCACCCTTGAAGTGCGTCCCGTCGACCAGCGAGAACCGCGGCAGGAACGCCAGGCCGATCCGGAGCTGCGCGGACGTGACCGTCGGCGCGAGGTTCGACGGCGCCGGCAGCGTCTTCAGCGTCGCCGCGGAGGTCGGCTTCGATGTGTTGCCCGCCGCATCGATCGCCACGATCGTGATCGCGTAGGTCGTGTTCGGCTGGAGGGTCGTCAGCGTCGCGCTGGTGCCCGACGTGGTGGCGACCTGGTTGCCGTTGGCGTACACGACGTAGCCGGTGACACCGACGTTGTCGGTCGCACGCGACCACTGGACGAGACCACCGGTCGGCGTCGCACCCGAGACGTACACCGTGACCGGAGTGGTCGGCGGCGTCTTGTCGCCCGTCGGGGTCGGGGTCGGGGTCGGGGTAGGCGTCGGCGTCGGCGTCGGGGTCGGCGTCGGCGTGGGAGTCGGCGTCGGCGTCGGCGTCGGCGTGGGAGTCGGCGTCGGCGTCGGGGTCGGGGTGGGAGTCGGCGTCGGGGTCGGCGTCGGCGAGGGCGTCGGCGTCGGGGTCGGCGTCG
>JAVHXX010000247.1:0-1423 GCA_031119595.1 Patulibacter sp.
GCAGCGCACCGTATCTCAGAATGCAGCGTTTGCGAAAAAGCAGACGCCGCAAAACTACTCGGGGTGCAAGTTTGCAGATGCTGCGCTATGGTGCCCAGGTCGCCGCTCCGGCGGCCGTCGCCTCACCCACTCGACGGGGTCCGCTCACCATGTCTGCTCTTCTCGCGCGTATCGCGCGTGCACTCTCTCGGCGCTGGGGCTTCGGCCTCCTGGGCGTCGTGGTCACCTTCGGCGTCCTCGGGGCGCTCGCCGCGAACGGCGGTCCCGCGGCCGAGGACTTCTCGATCCCGGGCACGGAGACGCAGAAGGTCCAGGACCTCCTGAAGGCCCACAACCCGAATCTCGCGGGCGTCGACTCGCAGGTCGTCTTCTACGCGAAGTCCGGCACCGTGTCGGACCCCGCGAACAAGGCGACGATCGAGGCCACGATGGCGAAGATCGCGAAGCAGCCGCACGTCGTCGCGGCACCCTCGCCGCTCGCGGCCGGTGCGCAGAGCATCTCCAAGGACGGTCGGATCGCCTCGACCACGGTCCAGTACGACCTGAAGAGCACCGACATCACCCAGGACGAGGGCACGGCCTTCATCGACGCGGTGAAGACGGGCAACAGCTCGACGCTGCAGGCGTCGGCGCGTGGTCAGGTGGCGGAGATCGCCGCCCAGCAGAGCGGCGACGCGGGTGAGCTCGTCGGTCTGCTGATCGCCGCGATCCTGCTGTGGGTGCTGTTCCGGTCGGCGGTGGCGATGCTCGTCACCCTCTTCTCGGCGATCATCGGCGTCGCGTTCGGCGAGACGCTCCTCCTCGCGGTGTCGCAGTCGCTCGGTCTGCCCGAGTTCGCGACCTTCCTCGCGGCGCTGCTCGGTCTCGGCGCGGGCATCGACTACTCGCTGTTGATCATCGGGCGCTTCCGCGAACAGTCCGCGGCCGGATTCTCGGTCCGCGACGCCGCCGCGAAGGCCTCCGCGACCACCGGCGCCGCCGTCCTCACGGCCGGCCTGATCGTCGTCGTGGCGATCGCCGGCCTGCTCGCCATCGGCATCCCGCTCATCGGCAAGATGGGCGTCGGGGCCGGCGTCGGCATCCTCGGCGTCGTCATCTCCGCGCTCACGGTGCTGCCGGTGCTCATCGGCGCGTTCTCGCGGTGGATGCGCCCGAAGAAGGCCGTGCACGTGCAGGCGTCGCCCGGATTCACGCGCTGGGGCGAGATCGTCACGGCGAAGCCACTCGTGTCGATCGGCGCAGGCGTGCTCGTCCTCGTGCTCCTCGCCCTCCCGGCCACGCACATGCGCCTCGGTCAGCCGGACGACTCCAACAAGCCGAAGGACGACACCCAGCGGATCGCCTACGACCACCTGAGCCAGGCGTTCGGCGCCGGCAGCAACGGCCCGTTCCTCTTCGCGGTCGACGTGCCGAAGGGCGACCC
>JAVHXX010000247.1:1433-6723 GCA_031119595.1 Patulibacter sp.
CCTCAGACCCAGTCGCAGCTCGAGACGCTCCGCAAGGCGATCGCCGCCACCCCGGACGTCGCCGTGGCGCTCCCGGCGACCATGAGCAAGGACGGCGAGCTCGCGACCCTGGTCGCGATCCCGAAGACCTCACCGCAGGATTCGCGCACGAGCGACCTGCTCAAGACGCTCCGCGACGACGTGATCCCCGGCGCCGTGAAGGGCACGCCGCTCAAGGCGTACGTCGGTGGCCAGACGGCCGCCCTCGAGGACCTCTCCGCGAAGACCGCCCACGGCCTGCCGATCTTCATCGCGGTCGTGATCGGCCTGTCGGTGCTGCTGCTGATGGCGGCGTTCCGGTCGATCTGGATCCCGCTCATCTCGGCGGTCTTCAACCTGCTGTCGGTCGCCGCGGCCTACGGCATCGTGACCGCGGTCTTCCAGGATGGCGTCGGATCGCAGCTGATCGGTGCCGGCGACGGCGACGTGCCGATCCTGTTCTTCGTGCCGGTGATGCTGTTCGCGATCCTGTTCGGCCTGAGCATGGACTACAACGTCTTCCTGCTCTCGCGGATCCACGAGGCGCACAGCGAGGGCGACGCTCCGCGCCAGGCCGTGATCCACGGGCTCGGCCGCATCGGCAAGGTCATCCTCTTCGCGGGTCTGATCATGGCCACGGTGTTCATCTCGTTCACCACCGCCCCGGACGTCGGCCAGAAGATGATCGGCATCGGGCTCGGCCTGGCGATCCTCCTCGACGTCCTGTTCGTGCGCCTCGTGATCGCGCCGGCCGTCGTGCTCCTGCTCGGAGACCGCGCCTGGTCGATCCCGGGCTGGCTCGACAAGGTCCTCCCGAACGTCTCCCTCGAGGGGCACCTCGTCGAGGGCAAGGATCCGAAGGGTCCGTCGCTCGAGGAGCTCGAGGCGTCGGCCGTCGCCGACCGCAAGGCCGAAACCGTCGGCGTGAGCTGAACCGCTCCGCCGCGCGCCCGCCACGCCGCCACGTGCGGCCGTGGCGTGGCGTCGCGTGTGGCACGGCCGTCGGAGTGGGGGCTCCGGCGGCCGCGCCGCACGCCGTACCCGGCCGCCGCCGTGCGAGGATGCGGGCATGGGTGAGAACGCCACCGGGCCGCGGCCGATCCGCGAGCTCGTCACGAGCGACGCGAACGTCCTGAACGGCCTGTGGCTCGTGGCGGCGGCAGCCTTCGACCTCGTCTGGTTGCTGCTCACCGCGGTCGCGATCTCGTCGTTCCCGAAGGCGCTCGCCGTCGCGGTCGCCGCGGTCGTGTTCCTCGGGTCGGTGCTCTACCAGGTGCTCGCGGCGCGTCGCCCGGGGATCTCCTACGACGAGGACACCGTCTGGTGGCGGACCGGGCTGAACACCCTCCACCACGTGCCTCGCGAGCAGGTTCGCTTCGGGGTCCACCGGCGCTTCGGGATCGAGCGCGCCACCGTCGCCGACGGCGATGGTCCATCGGCCCTCGTCCCGCGGCTCGCGGTGATCACGTGGACGCAGCCCGCCGCGACGGTCGCGGTCCGCGAGCTCGACCCGGACACCGGCAAGCCACGCCCGTGGGTCGACCTGGGGCTGCGCTGGACCCAGCTCCACGAGCGCGTGCTCGAGCAGACGCTCGACGACCAGGACGCCATCACCGAGGCGATCGCAGCGGCCCAGACGGCCTGATCCGGTCCGCTCCGCCACGCGCCGTCCACATGCCGGCGGTGTGTGACGAAGCTCCTGCAACGTGACGTGCACACCTGGGGTCCGGTGTCCCACGTAGACTGCGCCACGTGGATCGTCGTCCTCTCGCGCTCGTGCTCGCCTTCGGGCTGATTGGCGCCCTGCCCTCCGGTGCGCTGGCCGCATCCCCGGACGCCCTCTTCGCCGCCGCGTCGCAGACGGGCACGCTCACCGACCAGCCCTCCGCCGACCTCGTCGCGCAGGCCTCGGGCGGCACGCTCAGCAGCAAGCCGAAGGCCACCGGCACGACGTCGTCGTCCTCGACGAAGAGCTCGGGCTCGTCCGCCACGAAGGCCACCACGGCGACCTCGCTGCCCTACACCGGCAGCGACCCGCGGATCACGCTGCTGCTCGGCATGGCCGCGATCCTCCTCGGTGCCGGTCTGCGCATGCGCACCGGCGACGCCCGCGACTACTAGGCCGCGGGCCGTTCGATCGCCGCGCTAGCTGCGGCGATACGGGTCGACGAGCACGTCGTCGACCGAGGCGCCGCCGGCCTTCACGTCGGCGGCCGACAGCTGGAACGTGATGCGCACGTACTTGGCCTCCTGGGCGTTGCCCGAGGTCAGCAGCGTCGCGAGCGGCGTGATCGCCGACGGCGACCAGAGCGGGCCGGCGGAGAGGAGCGTCGAGGTGGACTCCGCGCGGACCTTGTCGGGTGCGTCCGACGCGCGCCGGTACGAGTAGCTGACGCCCAGCTTGGCGGCACGCGCGGTCTGGCTCACGAACCGGAAGGACGGATTGTCGGCATTCACGCAGAACTCGGGCGAGGTCGCCGTCGCTGCGCCGCCGTTCGCGCTCAGGCCGAGCTTCAGCGACGACGTGCCGGGGACCAGGCCGAGCGTCTCGTTGCCGGCGACGACGCCGGCGTTGGTGAAGGTCCATCCGGCGGCGCCGCCCTCGAACGACCCGCCCGGGGCGAGCGCGTAGTCGGCGAGGTCGCCGAAGGATGCGAACGACTGCGTCGTCGGCTGGACCGGGCAGGCGGGCGCCGCGAGCTGCTTCGCCGACGCGGCTCCGGGCAGGACGGCCGTCGCCAGAAGCGCGCCGAGGGTGAGGGAACGGAAGGTGGGGTGGGGCATGACGAGGGGCGGTGGGGGAGCCGGAGCGCGTGGGAGCGCACCAACCAGAAAACAGGAGATCGCCGTTCTGGTTCGGAAATCTGGACGCTTGGGCCAGTCGCGCGGCGCGTCCGGAGTCGCCATCGGGACGTTGGTCCGGGAGGTCGTACGACCTTCGTCGCGGCGCGCTCCGACGCACGTGGCACGGGCGCCGGCCACCACTGCCCGGGGAGCCGAGGCCGTGCCGGGGCGCGCCGTACACTCCGGGATGTGGACCCGCGACCCCTTGCGCGCACCCTGGCCAGCGCCCCGCGATCGGCGCGGCGACCCGATGTCGCAGATCGCTAGCGAGAGCCCGGACGCGACGGCCGCCCTCGCGCGCGACCTCGCGTCGCGCCTGCACGCGGGCGACGTGCTCCTGCTCGAGGGTGACCTCGGCGCCGGCAAGACGACCTTCGCCCGGGCCCTCTGCGGTGCACTCGGGGTCGACGGCCCCGTCACGAGCCCCACCTTCGGCGTTGCCCACCGGTACGACGCCCGCGTCGGCCGTATCGCCCATCTCGACCTGCACCGCCTCGGAGAACTCGGGGCGTTCGACCGCGATCTCGTCGACGACGAGCTCGACGATGCCGACATCGCCATCGTCGAGTGGCCCGCCGGAGCGCCCGGTCTCGAGGACCGCGCGACCTGGCGCATCCAGCTCGACCACGATGGTCACGACCGCCGCCTCGTGCGGATCGAGCGGGTGGGCGGGGCGGCCGCATGAGGCTGCTCGCCATCGACACCTCAACCGCCTCGACCATCGTCGTCGTCGACGACGGCTCGCGGGTCGCGGTCCGCCGCCACGATCCGGAACCGGGTGGCCGACCGGCCCACACGACCGCGGCGCTCCCGCTCGCCGCCGAGGCGCTCGACACCCTCGGCCTCGCCTGGACCGACCTCGATCGCATCGGCGTCGGCATCGGTCCGGGGTCGTTCACGGGGCTGCGCTCGGGGCTCTCGGCGGCGGCCGGCCTGGCGAGGCGCCTCGAGATCCCGCTCGTCGGCGTCACCTCGACCCAGCAGCTCGCGCACGCCGCCCACGCCCGCCGCGGCTTGCGGCAGACCGTGCTCGCGGTGGTCGATGGTCGCCGGCGCGAGCTCTTCGTGGAGCGCTTCGACGGCGTACCGGCCGAGGTCGTGGTCGGCGTGTCGCTCGCCGAACACCTCGATCCCGTCTCCCGCCCGCACGTGGTCGCGCGTGACCAGATCGACACCCTCGGATCGCTCGACGGCGTCCTCGCGATCGGTGACGGCGCGCTCCTCGAACGCGACGCCCTGCTCGCCGCCGGGGCCGACGTCCCCGATCCCGCCGATGCGCTGCACGGCCTCGACGGGCACGCCCTCGCTGCGCTCACGGCGGCTGGCCGGCCGCAGCCCGCCGACGAGGTCCGTCCCGCGTACGGCCGCGGCGCCGATGCTGTCCCGACCGCCGACCGGCCCGCCAAGCCGATCCCGGGAGGGAAGTCGTGAGTGCGGACGGCATCACCGTCGAACGCCTCAAGGTGTCGCAGCTCGGCGAGGTCATGCCGATCGAGCGGGCGAGCTACCGCACGCCGTGGTCCGTCGCGATGTTCGTGCTCGAGCTCACCCGCCCGGAGACGATCGGGCTGGGCGTTCGGCTCGACGGCCGCCTCGCCGGCTACGTCATCTGCTCGCCGCAGGCCGACGAATGGCACGTGATGAACGTGACCGTCGGGCCCGCGGACCGGCGCAGCGGGCTGGCGCGTCGCCTGCTCGTGCACCTCCACGACCTCCTCGAGACCGCGACCGGTGGCGAGGCGCGGATCACGCTGGAGGTCCGCCCCAGCAACGAGCCCGCGCTGACGCTCTACGCCTCCGAGGGCTACCTCGTGGCCGGCCGGCGTCGCGCCTACTACCCCGACGACGGCGAGGACGCGCTGGTGATGTGGCGGACGCCTGGCACCCGCGCCGGTCACTTCGACGACGTCCCGTCGCCGGATCTCCGCGAGGCGGCCCGTTGGAACACGCCCCTCCCGGATCCGCTCGACCAGACCACGTACGTCGGCGAGGGCACCGTCGACCACCAGACGCTCCTCGAGTACTTCGACCCGGAACCCTCCGACGCCGCCGTCGGCCAGCCGGAGGAAGAGGAGGCCGAGTCGGCATGACGCTCACCCTCGCCATCGAGACGAGCTGCGACGACACCTGCGCGGCGGTCCTCGACGACGGCCGCGTGCTCAGCAACGCGATCGCCTCGCAGGGCATCCACGACGAGTACGGCGGCGTGGTCCCGGAGCTGGCGGCGCGCCAGCACGTCGAGGCGATCGGCCCCGTGATCGCCGAGGCGCTGCGGACCGCCGAGACCACCGCCGATGCCATCGAGCAGGTCGCGGTCACCCGCGGTCCCGGGCTCGTCGGCTCGCTGCTCTGCGGCATCCAGACCGCGACGGCGTTCGCGGCGCCTCGCGGCGTGCCGCTCGTGCCGGTCGACCACAGGCACGGCCAC
>JAVHXX010000248.1 GCA_031119595.1 Patulibacter sp.
GTGCCCGCCGGGGCGCCCGCGCGCTTGGCCCGCGCCGCGTCGATGCGCCCGTCGATCCAGTCGAGCACCTGCGCGTGGTCGGTGACCGCGACCGGCAGCCCGAGCAGGGCCCGCACGCGGATCGCCGTCCCGGGGAAGCGGGTCGGCGGAAGCGGGACCGGGTCGCGCCAGGGCGCGGGGTCTGAGGTCGGGGCGGCGGCCACGGGTGCAGTCTGGCAAGCGCACGCCGCGGGACGATCCGTGACCGTGCCTCCTCCGGGCGCCCGCGGCGCCGAACCGACCGCCCGGGGCGCCCCGCGGAGCCGCCCCATACGATGCGTGGCATGGCGCGCACCCTCGTTACCGGCATCTCCGGCCAAGACGGCTCGTACCTGGGAGAGCTGCTGCTCGAGCGCGGCGACGAGGTCGTCGGCCTGGTGCGCGAGGCGCCGGAGGACGCCCGCGCCCGCCTGCTCCCGGCGCTGCAGGGGATCGAGCTGGTCCACGGCGACCTCGGGGCGCCCGAGTCGCTGCGGCAGGCGATCGCCACCGTGAAGCCGGAGCGGATCTACCACCTGGCCGCACCCACGTTCGTGCCCGCCTCCTGGACCGACCCCGCGGGCTCCCTCCACGACGTCGCCGGCTCGACCATGACCCTGCTGCACGCCATCTCGGAAACGGTGCCCGGGGCCCGCACGTTCCTGGCGAGCAGCGGCGAGGTGTTCGGCGACTGCGACGAGAGCCCGCAGACCGAGCGCACGCCGTGCTTCCCGCGCAGCCCGTACGGCATCGGCAAGCTCGCGGCCCTGCGCGCCGCACACGTGTGGCGCACCCGCGGGCTGCACGTGAGCGCGGGGATCTTCTTCAACCACGAGTCGCCGCGGCGGCCCGAGCGCTTCCTGCCGCGCAAGGTCACGCGCGGCGCCGTCCGGATCGCCGCCGGCCTCCAGGACACCCTCGAACTCGGCGACCGCCGCGCGATCCGCGACTGGAGCCACGCCCGCGACTTCATGGCCGGCGCGATCCTCGCGACGGAGCACGACGTCGCCGACGACTACGTGTTCGCGAGCGGCATCGGCCACTCGGTCGGCGAGCTCATCGACATGGCGTTCCACCTCGTCGGGCTCGACCCGGCCGACCACATCGTCGTGAACCCCGAGTTCGTGCGCGACCCGGAGAAGACCGCGCCGGTCGGCGACCCGTCGAAGGCGCACAGCGTCCTCGGCTGGACCCCCGAGATCACGTTCGACCAGACCATCGCGGAGATGGTCGAGGCCGACCGCGAGCTCGTGGCCCGCGAGGTCGCCGAGCGCGACACCGCGGGCTGATGCCCCGCGTCGCGCTGAACCTGCTCTACCTCGACCCCGGCAAGACCGGCGGGATGGAGGTCGTCGCGCGGGAGCTGATCCCCGCGCTGATCGAGGCGGCACCGGCCGATCTCGAGTTCGCCGCGCTCGTGAACCCGCGCGCCGCGGAGACCGAGGGCCCGTGGCAGGCGATGCCGATGCACGAGGTCCCCGTCGACGTCGCGAACCGGTTCGCGTGGGCGCACGCCGAGCTGCGCACCGTGCCGCGGATGGCGAAGCAGATCGGCGCCGACCTCCTCCACTCGCTCGGCAACACGGGTCCGTGGGCCGGCGAGGTGCGCCGCAGCGTCACCGTGAACGACCTCATCCACCACCGGATCCCGCACCCCGGCCTCGCGCTGAAGAGCCGGATCACGGGCGGGCTGGTCGGCGGCGGGGCGAAGCGCGCCACGCGCGTGATCGTTCCGGCGACCCAGACCGCCGACGACCTCGTCGAGCTCGTCGGGGTGCCCCGCGAACGGATCGACATGATCCCGTACGGCATCGCCAAGCCGACGGTCGAGGCGACCCCCGAGGACGTCCTCCGCGCGCACTTCGAGCTCGGCGACCGGCCGCTCGTGCTCAGTCCGTCGGCGCGGCAGCCGCACAAGAACCTCGAGCGCCTGCTCAAGGCGCACGCGCTGCTCGCGTCGCCGCGGCCGCTGCTCGTGCTCCCGGGTTACGCCACCGGTCACGACGACACCCTGCAGCAGGTCACCCGCGACCTGCACCTGGAGAACGACGTCCGCTGGCTCGGCTGGGTCACCCAGCCCGACCTCGAGGGGCTGTACGCGGCGAGCGAGCTGCTCGTGTTCCCGTCGCTCTACGAGGGCTTCGGGTTGCCGGTCCTCGAGGCGATGCAGCGCGGCCTGCCGGTGGCCTGCTCCGACCGGGGATCGCTCGCGGAGATCGCCGGTGGCGCCGCCCTCATCTTCGACCCCGAGCACCCCGTCGAGATCGCGGACGCCGTGCGGCTGGTGCTCGTCGATCGCGCGCTGCGCCAGCGACTCGTCGCCGACGGCCTCGAGCACGCGCGCCGCTACACGTGGGCCGCGTGCGCCGAGGGCTACGTGGCGAGCTTCACGCGCACGCTCGCCGGATAGGGTGTCTGACTCCATGGCTGGCCTCGAGAACACCCGTCCCGAAGACCTCTACTTCGAGCGGTCCCGCGAAGACGTCCTCTCGCTGCTGCCGACGGGCTACAAGAAGACGCTCGACGTCGGCTGCGGGGCCGGCGGTACGGCGAGCTGGCTGCGTGCCCACGGCGCCACCACGCTCCACGGCATCGAGCTCGTCGCCGAGCCCGCCGAGCAGGCCCGCCAGGTCATGGACCACGTGTGGCAGGGCGCCGTCGAGGAGCAGCTCGCCAATGTGGAGGGTCCGTACGACGCCGTCCTCTGCCTCGACGTGCTCGAGCACCTCACCGATCCGTACGCCGTCCTCGCGAGCCTGCGCGAGGTCACGAAGCCGGGCGGCCACCTGCTCGTCTCCCTCCCGAACGCCCGCAACCTGAAGCTCGCCTTCGACCTCGTGTTCCGCGGCACCTTCGGCTACACCGACTACGGCCACCGCGACTGGACCCACCTGCGCTGGTTCACCCGCAAGGACGCGTCCGCGGCGATCGAGAAGGCCGGCTTCACCGTCCTGAAGACGTCGATGCCGCCGTCGATCCAGCCGCTGCGCGCGAAGGTGCGGTCGGTGCCGATCGTCGCCGAGCTCACGAACGTGCAGTGGTACTACGTCGCGCAGGCGCGCTGAGCGCAGCGCCGCCTCGCGCCGCCCCGGCCTCGCGGCCGCGGCGCACCCGATGACGCGTCCCATGCCCACCCCGCCGACCGACATCGACGTGGTCGTGGTCACCTGGAACGGCCGCGCGCTGCTCGCGTCGTGCCTGCACCACCTCGCCGCGCAGACCGTGCCGCACCGCGTGATCGTGGTCGACAACGCCTCCGCCGACGGCACCGCCGCCTGGCTCGCGTCCGACCATCCCGAGATCACCGTCGTCGCCCTCCCGGAGAACGTCGGCTTCGGCGCGGGCAACAACCGCGGCGTGGAGGTCGGCACGGCACCGTACGTGGTCCTCGTGAACAACGACGTCGACGCGGCGCCGGCGTTCCTGGAGCGGATCGTCGAGCCGCTGCGCACCGGCGACGCGATCGGCGCGGTCGCGGGGCTCACGACGCGCCCCGGCGAGCCGGTGGTCGTCGACCAGTTCGGGATCCAGCTCGACGCCGGCCTCGGCGCCTACTCCCGTGCCACCGGCCAGGATCCGGACCATCTCGACCCCGGGCCGCTCGCGGTGCCGTGCGGCGCGGCGGTCGCGTACCGGCGCTCGGCCTACGAGGCGGTCGGTGGGTTCGACGAGGCGCTCTTCGCCTACAGCGAGGATCTCGACCTCGGGCTGCGCCTGCTCGCCGCGGGCTGGCGGTTCGCGGAGGCGCCTGGAGCGCGGGGCGTGCATCTCGGCGGCGCGACGAGCGGCGGCGGGAGCCCGTTCCAGCGGAGGCTGTCGTCGTTCGGGCGGGGTTTCATCCTCGGCCGGTACCGCCACCCGACCCGCCTCGGGGCCGTCCACGCGCTCGTGATCGACGTCGCGGTGATCCTCTTCGGGCTCCTGCGCCACCGCACCCTCGTGCCGCTCACCGAACGCTGGCGCGGCTACCGCACCGCCCGCCGGGGCGAGCGCCTGACGGTGCCTCCGGCGGCCATCGACCGCCGGATCACGCTCCGGCAGGCACTGCGGCGCCTCGCCAGCGGCGCGTGAGGCGCCGCCTGCGCCGATCGCTCACCGCAGCTGGTCGCGTGAGGTGTGGATCGTGCGTGCGATGGGCCGCGCGGAACCGCAGGTGGGGCTCTGCCCCATCGAGGATTCCGGGTGGCTCAGCGCGCGTGCGAGGCGCGCCTCGCGCGATCAGCTGATGGCGGGTTCGCCGCGCAGGAGGGCGAGGTCGGCGCGGACCATGAGGCGGATGAGTTCTTCGAAGCTGGTGGTGGGTTCCCAGCCGAGTTTGTCCTTGGCCTTGGTGTAGTCGCCGATGAGGAGGTCGACTTCGGCGGGGCGCACGAACTGCGGGTCGATGCGGACGTGCTTCTCCCAGTCCAGGCCGACCTCGTCGAACGCGACCTCGACGCACTTCTTGACCGACTGGGTCTGGCCGGTCGCCAGGACGTAGTCGTCGGGCTCGTCCTGCTGCAGCATCCGCCACATCCCCTCGACGTAGTCCTTCGCGTAACCCCAGTCACGCTCGGAATCCAGGTTGCCCAGCGCGAGCTCGTCGAGCAGGCCGAGCTTGATGTTCGCGGCATGCCACGTGATCTTGCGCGTCACGAACTCCAGACCACGACGCGGCGACTCGTGGTTGAACAGGATCCCGCTCGACGCATGCAGGTCGTACGACTCGCGGTAGTTGAGGGTGATGTAGTGGCCATACGCCTTCGCCACGCCATACGGCGAACGAGGATGAAACGGCGTCTGCTCGGTCTGGGGAACCTCACGCACCTTCCCGAACATCTCCGACGAAGACGCCTGGTAGAACCGCGCCTCCGGCGCCGCCTCACGCAACGCCTCCAGCACCCGCGTCACACCCGTCCCGGTGAACTCCGCCGTCAGCACCGGCTGCACCCACGACGTCCCCACGAACGACATCGCCGCCAGGTTGTACACCTCATCCGGCTTGGCGCCACGCAGCGCATCGACCAACGAACGATGATCCAGCAGATCCGCCTGATGCAGCGTGATCTTGCCCTTCAGATGATCGATCCGCTCGAACTTCTCCGTCGACGCACGACGCACCATGCCGTGCACCTCATAGCCCTTCTCCAGCAGCAACTCCGCCAGATACGAACCGTCTTGACCGGTGATTCCCGTGATGAACGCGCGTTTCGCCATGACGGCCAACCCTAACGACCGCGACCCGGCGGTGGCCCGCCCGCGCCGGGACCCGTTAGCGTCGCTCCTTCATGACGGCCGAGCCCGAGAGCAACACCCCGGGCGAGCCGGAGACCTCCGCTCCAGTCGGAGGCGGCGTGGACCCCGGCGACGGGGTCGCGCAGCAGGTCGTGAGCGGCGGCGTGATCCGCACGGTCGGGTTCGCGATCACGAACCTCATCGCCCTCGTCGCGGCGATCATCCTCGCGCGGTACCTGAGCCCCGCCGACTTCGGCCGATACGGCTCGGTGATGGCGCTCATCACGATCATCTACGGCATCACCGACGGCGGCCTCAACACCGTCGGCACGCGCGAGCTGTCGTTGCGGCCGGCCGGCGACGAGCGTCGCGCGCTCGTCGGCGTGCTGCTCGGCATCCGGATGCTGCTGAGCGCGATCGGCGTCGGGCTGGCGGTCCTCATCGCGCTCGGGCTCAGCTTCTCGACGACGATGATCATCGGCACGGCGATCGCCGGCATCGGCGCCGTCGGCACGGCCGCGTTCTCCACGCTCACGCTCCCCGCACTCGTGGAGCTGAAGAACCTGCGACTGCTGTCGGTCGAGGTCGCTCGGCAGATCGTGCAGCTCATCGCGACGCTCGTCGCGGTCGCGGCGGGGTACGGCCTGATCGCGTTCTACGGCGTGCAGGCGGTCGTCGGGCCGGCGGTCGTGGTGCTGCTGCCGGTCCTCATCGGCGCCGGCGTGCTCGTGCGCCCGCGCTACGCCCGTGCCGAGTGGGTGCACATGGTCCGCGTGGCGCTGCCGATCGCCGTGGCCGGCGTGCTGTCGACGATCTACACGAAGGTCACCGTGCTGGTCGGGTCGCAGACACTCCTGCCCGGCGACCAGGGCCTGCTCGTGATGACGACCCGCGCCACGGAGATCCTCAGCGGCCTGCCGCTGCTGGTCGTCGGCGTGGCGTTGCCGGTCGTGTCGCTCGCGGCCCGCGACGACCGCGACCGCCTGCGGTACGTGGGCCAGCGCCTGCTCGAGAGCGCGATGATCCTCGGGATCCTCATCTCCCTGCCGCTGAGCTTCGGCGCGAAGACCGTCCTGCAGATCCTCGGCGGTGACGAGTTCGTCTCCGCGGCGCCCGCGCTGCAGATCCAGGCGTGGGTGCTGCTGACCGTGTTCGTGGTGCAGGGCGGGGTGGTGCTGCTCATCGCGCTGCACCGCCACCGCCAGATCGTCATCGCGAACACCGTCGGCCTCACGACCGTGTTCGTCGCCGGGGCGATCCTGCTGCCGGCCTACGGCGTGAAGGGCGGCAGCATCGCGATCGTCGGTGCCGACGCCGTCCTCGCGATCCTCACCCTCGCCTTCGTGAACACCGGCGACTTCCGCCGCGAGCTCTCGTTCGGAGCGGCGCCGAGGATCCTCGCGTGAGCGCTGCTCGCCGCGGCCGCAGGCATCGCCGTGCCGGGCGGCGACATCGTCGCCGCGGCCGTCGCGACGATCGCC
>JAVHXX010000249.1 GCA_031119595.1 Patulibacter sp.
TACGGGCGCTCGTCGTCGAGGAACGTGGCGATGGCCTCCTCGGGCGACACGTGCAGTTCCTTCGCGCGCTTCTCCATCATCGCGTCGGTCATCGGCGTGTGGATGAAGGCCGGCGAGACCGCGTTCACGAGCAGCCCCTCGGAGGCGTACGTCCGTGAGAGGCCCTTCGCGAGCGCGAGGACACCGGCCTTCGCGGCGCAGTACGGCAGCTCGTCGTCGTAGGGCTGCATCGCGTCCTCGGAGGCGACGAAGACGAGCCGTCCCCAGCCGCCGCGCCGCAGCGCGGGCAGGAACGCCTTCACGAGCCGCACCGGCCCGAGGAGATCCACCTCGAGCGTGTCGACCCAGCCGGCGTCGTCGATCTCGTGGAACTTGCCCTGCGCGCCGGTGATCCCGGCGGACTGCACGAGGATGTCGATGTCGCCGACCGCCGATTCGACGGAGTCGACGAGCGCGGCGATCGAGTCGACATCGGTGATGTCGGCGGCGACGTGGTGCACCTGACCGTCGGGGGCGCCCAGCTCGGCGGCGGCCGCCTTCAAGCGCTCGGCGTCCTGGTCGGTGATGACCACGGTGGCCCCCTCCGCGAGGAGCAGCTTGGCGGTGTGCCAGCCGATCCCGGAGTCCGCTCCGCTCACGAGTGCCGTCTTCCCACTGATACCCAGATCCATGCGCTCCACGCTAGGAATCGCGGCGGATTTCGTGGGGCCGGCAGTCGTTGCACGCCCGGGCATCACCCGGGCAGTCCGGGTCACTCCGCGGTCGGCGTTCCCGCGGCCGTCTCCTGGATCGAGAGTGCCGCGTGGATCATCGCGAGGTGGCTCAGCCCCTGCGGCAGGTTCCCGAGGAACGCACCGGTCTCGACGTCGACCATCTCCGCCATGAGGCCGAGATCGCCGTCCGTCGCGGAGAGGAGAGCCTCCATCGTCTCGCGGGCCTCATCCGGGTGTCCGAGGAACGCCAGCGCCTCGACCAGCCAGAACGAGCACGCGAGGAACGCGCCCTCGACCTCCGGCATGCCGGTGTAGCGGTGCACGAGCGGTCCGGTGGCGAGTTCGTCCTGAACCGCGACACGGGTCGCGTCGAGGCGGTCCTCGCGCGGGAATCCGAAGCGGGTCGCGAGCAGCAGGGACGCGTCGAGGTCGTCGGCGCCGGCGTGCATCACGTAGGCCTGACGTCCCTCGGACCAGCAGTGGTCGTCGATCCAGGACGCGATCCGGTCGGCCTCACGTCGCCAGCGGCCGGCCCGCTCGCGAGGCAGGTGCCCGTCGCCCGCGAGGCCCGCCGCGCGATCGAGCGCGAGCCAACAGCCGATCTTGGAGATCGTGTACTGACGGGTCTCGTCGAGTTCCCAGATGCCGGCGTCGGGCCGCTCCCACTCGTCGGCACAGCGGTCCGCGAGGAGGGCGAGGATGTCGCGTGTGCGCTCGTCGAGGTGGTTGCCGCGGCGGATGAAGAGCTCGGCGGTCTCCAGGACGTCGCCGTAGCAACTGAGCTGGACCTGGTCACGGGCCCCGTTGCCCACGCGCACGGGGCGGGCTCCGCCGTAGCCGGGCAGGTCTGCCTCGCGGAGCTCGCCGGGCAGGGCGCCGTCGAGCGTGTAGAAGACCGACAGCTGCGGCAGGTGGCGGTGCAGTGCCTCCATCAGCCAGGCGAACCCGGCCTGGGCTTCCTCGGTGGCGCCGATCCGCAGGAGCGCCTTCACGGAGTAGGCGACGTCGCGCACCCATGCGAGCCGGTAGTCGTAGTTCTTCTCGCCGCCCGGTGCTTCCGGCAGCGAGGTGGTGGCCGCGGCAGCGATGGCACCGGTCGGTGAGAAGAGCAGCAGCTTCAGGGCGAGTGCGCTGCGGATCACGCGCTCCCGGTACGGGCCGTCGTACGTGAGGTCGTCGGCCCAGGCCCGCCATTGGGCGTCGCTGCGATCGATGCGCACGTCGATCGCGTCGATGTCGCTGTCCATGAGCGGCTCGGCGTCGGTGGCGAGCAGCGCGACGGTCTCGCGGCTGCCCTCACGGGACCGGAGCCGCAGGGAGCAGGTGCCGTCGCCCTCCCCCTCGTCGAGCACGCCGTCGCTCACGCGGAGTTGCATGAGGAGCGGGCCGAGCTGGAACGCCCCGTCGTTCGGGGTGACGGCGTCGCGAGGCTCGCTGAGCCCGAATCGCGTGCCGAGCGACAGCACGATCTCGAGGTCGACCTCGCCCTCGAGCCCCTCGATCCGCCGTGCGAGCTCGGACCACGGCAGGCGGCCCGCGTGCCCGCTGTTGAGCGAGTCCGTGATGCGGACGAGACCGGACGCCGTGCGCAACTCCGTTTCGAGGACGTTGCTCGATTCCCGGTAGCGGCGCGTGGCGGAGAACGCGTCGACCGGCTGGATCGAGAAGCGCCCGCCCTCCGCAGCGTCGAGGAGGCGGTCGAACACCGGCGGCGCGTCGAGCGCGGGCACGCACCACCAGTCGATGGAGCCGTCCGTGCCGACGAGCCCGGCGGTGCGGCCGTCACTGATGACGGCGTACTGCTCGATCGGGAGGCGCCCGTCGGTGCGGTGGGGCGATCGGTGGTCGGTGGTCGCCGGCGGCTGGTGGTCGGTCGTCAAGCGGGCTCCTTCACGAGTCCGCGGCGCGTCTGCGCGGCTCCCCGCCGACGCTAGGTGGGCCGTTCCACGAGTCCGGGTGCAGACCCGGGCGGGGGCGTGGAAACATGTCGCGCATGGCCGACTCCCCCGTCCCCGATCCCGCCGCCCTGGCGCGCGAGGCCGCGTTCGCCGGGATCCTCCAGTGGGGCGATCCGGTGCTGCGCAGTCAGGCCTCGGCGGTCCGGGCGTTCGACGGCGATCTGGCCGCCCGCGTCGAGCGGATGATCGCGATCATGGATCGCGCTGACGGAGCGGGGCTGGCTGCGCCGCAGGTCGGCGACCTGTCGCGGTTCTTCATCTATCGCGTGTCCCGCGGGCAGCCCGCCCGCGCGCTCGTGAATCCGGTGATCGAGCGCTTCAGCGACGACACCGTCACCGGCCTCGAGGGGTGCCTCTCGCTCGGTCGCGCGGGCGTGCACGTGGCGGTCGAGCGGGCACTCGGCGTCACCGTGCGGGCGCAGGAGCTCGATGGCAGCGAGGTCGTCTTCGACGCCGAGGGGATGCACGCACGGATCCTCCAGCACGAGACCGATCACCTCGACGGCATCCTCATGCTCCAGCGCACCACCGCGGAGCAGCGCCGCGACGCGACGCGTGCCCTCCGCGACGGCCTGCGCTGGGCGCCGGCGGTCGATCCGGCCGACGTCGCCGAGACGATCGACGAGTAGCGCTCGCGCACCGGCAGCGGCGGTGGCACACTGCCGCCATGGCGACCCTGCGCGACCTCGATGCCCTCGCCCTCGCGATGCCGGACACCGTCCGCGCCTCACTGGGCGACGACCGCTTCGAGTACGTCGTCGGCGGCAAGAAGAGCCTGTGCCGCCATCGCGAGGAGCGCAAGGACGCGATCGACCCGGACACCGGTGAGCGCATGCGCGACGTCCTCATGTTCCGGACGCCCAGCCTCGAGGCCCGGGACGTGCTCCTCGAGACGCACCCCGAGATCTTCTTCATCACCGACCATTTCGCCGGCTACCCGGCCGCCCTGACCCGCATCCCGCGGCTCGCGGCGCTGAGCCGCGACGACCTCGACGACATCGTCGTCGAGGCCTGGCTCGCGGTGGCGCCCAAGCGCGCGGCGAAGGCCTGGCTGGCCGAGCAGGACGCCGCCGACTGACGGCTCCGGCCCGAGCGCTACCGCTTCAGGGTGACCTCGCCCCGTGCCGTGCCGGCCCGGAACGTGAGCTTCACCGACGAACGCGCCTTCAGCGCCCGCTTCGCCGTCGCCGAGAACGTCAGCCGGACCGACGCCCGCCCGGACGTGCCGACACGGCCCTTGCCACTGGCGACCGTCTTCCCGGCGGCCTTCGCGGACACGGTGACCGTGCCGGCGGGCAGGCCCGACAGCTGCACGGTGAGTCCGGAGCGCAGCGCGCTCGCGAGTCGTACCGGCTTCGCGATCGTGACCGCGGGCCCCGACGGCGCGGTCGCGCCCTGGTCGACGGGGAGCGCGCCGCCGCCGCCGGACCCGCTGCCGCTGCCGGACCCGCTGCCGCTGCCACCCGGACGGGGCGAGCTGCCCGGCGTCGTACCGCCGGAACCCCCGGTGGTCGGGGTCGGGGTGGGCGCAGGCGTCGGCACGGGCCGCGGCGGCGGGACGTCGCCCGGACCCCAGTCGGGGTTGCTCGCGCCCGGGATGAGGAGGCGGGACACGGAGTTCGACGGATCGCCGCAGTCCTTCGTCGCGTCGGGGATCGGGATCACGTTGATGCCGTCCGCGTCGGCATACGCGAGCGTCGTGCCGTCGGGCGACCACGATGGCGAACTGATCCGCCCCTTCGCGCCGCCCAGCGCGAAGCAGTTCTCGGGCACGTACGGATATCCGCCCATGGCCCGGTAGAGGAAGAGCTTCTCGTGTTGTTCGCCGGTGACGAACGCGAGCTTCGTCTTGTCGCGGGTCATCTCGCCGTCGCTCAGGCCGCCCGGCGCGCTCGGGTCGAAGAACCACCGCGACAGCCCACCGGGAATGCCGCCGCCGGAGGTCTCGTCGCCGGGCGTGTGCATGACGACGTCCGGGTTGCCGACCTGGATCGGATCGGACAGCATCGTCTGGTTGTCGCCGGTCCACGACGGCCCGACCCAGCCGGTCTGCTCGTTCCACCCCATCTTGTCGAACGGGCTCTTGCCGTCCGGAGAGATGTATCCGGTGCCCTGGCGGCCGTACACGGTCTGGCAGCCGTTGCTCGGGTTGCAGTTCGGCGTCTCGCCGGTCTGCGTGTAGTACCAGGTGTAGGCGACCTTCATGCCGTTCGGCGAGATCACCGGATCGAACGGTCCGCGGAACGGTGTCCCGGGCCGCGTGTACGAGTGCGGCGTGAGGATGTCGTACCGCGTCGACCCGTCGACGTTGATGATGCTGCCCGTGCGGCTGATCGTGACGATGTGGTCGCCGCGGAGGGCGGTGATGCGATCCAGGTCGGACTGCGACACCGTCGAGTAGCCGCCGTCGAAGGTCACCTGGTACTGGCGGCTGGCGTCGGGGGTGGAGAGCCAGACGTTGCCGTCCTTGACGTAGGCGATGGAGTCGGCGGCCGCCGGACCCGCGACGAGCAGGGGTGACAGGCAGGCGGCTGCGGCGAGGAGTGCCGGCGCGGCGTGCCGGGTGCGTGGAGTGGACATGTCCCGATGGTGCGATCCGGGGGTGTCCGTCCGCAGCGGGGAAGTCCCCGTCCCGTCCCTCAGCCTGCGTCGAGGGTGGCGGCGAGGGCGGCCGCGAGCTCGCCGCGGCCCCGCACCGCGAGCTTGGCGTAGATGCGCGACAGCGAATGCTCGACGGTCTTCGGGCTGAGGAACAGCAGGCGGCCGACCTCCTTGTTCGTGCGGCCCGCGGCGACGAGCTCGGCGATCTGCCGTTCGCGATCGGTGAGTTCGCCCTCCTCACCACGGGCGCGGAGCACCGCCGGCAACCGCGAGCCGAGCCGGCGGAGCTCACGGGCGGCGCTGTCCCGCAGGGCCCACGCTCCGCCGGCGGAAGCGCGGTCCGCGGCGGCGCGCAGCAGCGCGACGGCATCCTCGCGACGGCCGAGGAGTGCGAGGGCGCGGGCGGCGGTGAGGTCGGCATCGAACTGCGTGACGGCGAAGCCGCGCGACGCGGCGAGGGCCGAGGCCTCCTGCGCGGCATCGAGGGCCGCCACGGGATCCGGGGGTGTCGCCGTGAGCGCGAGCTCCGCACGGCAGAGCTTCGCCGCGCCGAGCGCGACGGGGACGCCGAGCACGGCGGCCCGGGCCTCGGCCAGCGCGGTCGCGCGTTCGGCCTCGACGCGATCGCCGAGCGCCACCCGGGCGCGCACGTATGCGGGGATGACCACGCGGACCGAGAACTCGGGTTCGATCGCATCGAAGTCCGGGCCCGCCCATCGGCAGAGCTCTGCGGCGGCGCGTTCGGGATCGTCGGCACCGAGGGCGATGGTGAGATGCAGGTGGCCCGACCGGACGTGTTGGATGTCGCCGAGAGCCTCCGCGACCCGCGGCCACTCGGCCTGGGCGCGGGCAGCGTCCTCGAGGTCGCCGTCGAGCGCGGCGAGCGCGGCTCGCAGCCACAGCGCCTGCGCGATCCCCGTGGCGGTGCCGTTGAGCCGGGCCGCCTCCTCGGTGGCGGCCGCGTACCGACGACCCGTGCGGGCATCGCTTCCCGCGACCGCGACCATGGCCGCCAGCCCCGTGAACGGAACGAACGCCGTCTCGTCGCCGCCGGTCCGGAGCGCCGCTGCCCCGAGGTCGACCGTCCGCCGGGCAGCGGCCAGGTCCTCGGTGAGGAGGTCCGTCATGCCGACCACGTAGGCGAGCTCGGGGCGCCGGGCGAGGTCACGGTCGCCGAGCGCGTCGAGCTGCCCGTGTACGGCCGCCGACCGCCACGCGAGTTCGTCGGCGTGGCCCGTCCACATCGCCGCCAGCATCGCCACCGCCTCGTCACTGATGGCACTCGTCGGATCGGTCTCCCGGAGGGTCGGCGCCGCCGTGCCCGCTAGGCGTCGCAGCTCGGCGGCGTCCTGCTGAGAGGTCGACTGGCTCGTCAGGTGGTGGACGAGCCGCGCGCGGAGGAGCTCGGGTGTCCCGGGCGCCAGCGCGTCGAGCAT
>JAVHXX010000250.1 GCA_031119595.1 Patulibacter sp.
CGTAAGCCCAAAATTGGACGCTCACCGACCCGAAACCCGGACTCGCGTCGGTGGATTCCGGCCCCATGCCGTGCACGCGCGTGTTGAAGGGGTTGTATTCGTTCCCCGGTGGTCGAACGAGGGCTTGGAAGGAATCCAGGATCACGCCGTCCTTCACGCGGACCGCAGCAATCGAACACAGCGAATCCCGGCGCGGCGTCGCCGTTTCGACGTCTACCGCAACCCAGTCGTGATCCGTCCGCGACGGGACGAGACGGGCCGGAGCGTCAAGCGGTTTCGTCAGGCGGTCGGTCTGGTCCATTTCGTCACGTTCCCACTCGTCGTCGTTCTCCTCAATGCATTCAAATTCGATGCGGACGGGCATCCACGCGAGGCGCGAGATCGAGACCGCCCGTCCGCGTGACCGCATCGCGGGTCGCCCATCCGGCATCGTCTGCGCGGTGCGCCGCGGTACCAGCCGGGGCGCGGCTCCCCTCCGCACCTTCTCCACCCCGAGGTTCCCCATGACCGGTGTCGTCATCACGTCCGCCGCCCGCACCCCGATCGGCTCCTATGGCAAGGGCTTCAAGGACGTCGCCGCGACCGCCCTCGGCATCACCGCCGCGAAGGCCGCGATCGAGCGTTCGGGGATCACCCCCGAACAGGTCGAGCACACCGTCATCGGCAACGTGATCCACAGCAACACCGACGACATGTACATGGGCCGCGTCGTGTCGATGGGCGCGGGCGTGCCGCAGGAGACGCCGGCGTTCACGGTGAACCGCCTCTGCGGCTCGGGCGTGCAGTCGATCATCACGGCCGCGATGCACATCCAGACCGGCGACGCGGACGTCGCCCTGGCCGGCGGCGCCGAGTCGATGAGCCAGGCGCCGTACTGGAACCCGACCGGCCGCTGGGGCGCGCGCATGGGCGACACGGGCCAGGTCGACCCGGTCGTCGGTGGCCTCACGGACCCGTTCCGCAAGATCCACATGGGCGTGACCGCGGAGAACCTCTCCGTGCGCGACACGATCTCCCGCGAGGACCAGGACCTCTTCGCGCTGCGCTCGCACCAGAAGGCCGCGGCAGCCCGCGACGCCGGCAAGTTCAAGGACCAGATCGCGCCGGTCACGATGAAGACCCGCAAAGGCGAGGTCGTCTTCGACACCGACGAGCACATCCGCGCGGACATCTCCCTCGAGGCGCTCGCCTCCCTCAAGCCGGCCTTCAAGCGCGAGGACGGCACCGTGACCGCCGGCAACGCCTCGGGCCTCAACGACGCCGGCGCCGCCGTGGTCCTCATGAGCGAGGCGAAGGCCGCCGAGCTCGGCGCGCCCGTCAAGGCGAAGATCCTCGGCTACGCCATGACCGGCGTGGATCCGAACATCATGGGCATCGGCCCGGTGACGGCCATCCGCAAGGTGCTGGAGCGCACCGGCGTCGCCCTCGAGGACATCGGCGTGATCGAGCTCAACGAGGCCTTCGCCGCCCAGGCCCTGGCGGTCATGCGCGAGCTCGGCCTCGCCGACGACGACGCGCGGGTCAACCCGAACGGCGGCGCCATCGCCCTCGGCCACCCGATCGGTGCGTCCGGCACCGCCATCACCGTGAAGTGCCTCGCCGAGATGGAGGCCACCGGCGAGCGCTACGGCCTCGTCTCGCTCTGCATCGGCGGCGGCCAGGGCATCGCGCTGCTGCTCGAGAAGGCGTAGGGCGGGGGCTGGGGAGATGGCGGTCGCTTTTCGACCGCCACTTCCCCCACATCCGCCGCGCCCCGGAGGCTGGGGACATCGCGGTCACGTTCCGACCGCCATCTCCCCCGCATGCGTCGGGCCGCCCTCGAACGGCCGCGGGGCCGCGGCATGCTCCCATGCCACGGCCCCGCGGGGCTCATCGCGCCCCCTGCTCCGGGACGCGGTGAAGGTGATCCGAGCCGGGCTCAGTGCACGCGGGCGAACCCGCCGCTGCCCTGGAGGCCCTCGGTGGTGGCGGCCTCGTCGGTCGGGTCGAACGGCCCGAAGTCGGTGTTGCAGGTCTTGCCGACCGGCGGCACCGTGAGGCTGATCAGGTAGTTGTCGACCACGTCGCTGGCGCACTGGCTCGCGAGGTTGTAGGTCGTGTGGCCGTACTCGTTGACGCCCACGAGCCGCGCGCCGGTGAGGGCCGCCGCGGAGATCTCGTTGGTGTAGTTCGACGACGTGTCGCCGAGCTTGTTGCCGAGCATCAGGATCGGCGTGGTCGGGCGCGCCGTCCACGGACCGGTGTAGCGGTCGACGTCCGTGGTGACCGGCCAGGAGCCGCACGCCGAGGTCGTGTAGATCCAGAACGGGCCGAAGCCGGGCACCTCGGTGTCGGCCTGGCGGCCGTACGTCTGGTAGGCCGAACCGCTCGTCGGGTGGGTCGTGTCGGCGCAGACCACGGCGTTGAACGCGTCGTAGAAGTTGTCGTTGTACGACACGGTCGGGTCGATCGGCTTGTTGCGGTTGCGGAGCAGCACCGCGATGAGCGCCTGGAGGTCGTGGCTGTTGATCCGGGCCGTGGCGCTCTTGCTCGCCACGTCGACGGTGTTCAGGAAGCCGGCGATGTCCTGCGAGGTGAAGATGCCGAACTGCAGGTCGTCGAAGATCGACCCGATCACGTCCTGGTAGCTGAGCGTCTGCTCGTCGGGCGTGCCCTGGGCGACGACGACGCCGTTGTTCGCGCGGATGCGCGCGAGCGTGGCGTTGAACTTCGCGCGCAGCTTGGCGAGCGTGGTGGTCGTCGGGTCGGCGAAGGCGCACGTGGCGGGGTTCGCGACGCAGCCCGTGAGGAACGACGTGACCGCCGCGTCCGTGCCGACGTAGCTCTTCATGCGGTAGTCGAGCGGCTGGCTGCCCTCGGCCGTCGTCGTGCCCGTCGTGTACTTCTGCGGGTCGAGGGGGCTGTCGAGGGCGAGCGCGCGGGTCGTCGTCGGGAACAGCTGCGCGTAGGTCTCGCCGATGATCGAGCCGGCCGAGAACGAGAAGTACGTGAGCTTCGCGTCGCCGACGGCCTTGCGGAGGAGATCGAGGTCACGGGCGGTGTTCGCGCTCGAGAGGTGCGCGAGCACGCCGGCGGGCGTGCGCTGGCCGCAGCCCTTCGCACCCTGCGAGGCCTTGGTGAGGGCCGTCGCCTCCTGCACCGGGTTGATCGGGAAGGTGGGGTTGAGGAGCGACGCAGCCTCGTCGGCCGACGAGGCGCAGCGAACCGGCAGCGTGGTCGAGCCGGTGCCGCGCGGGTCGAAGCCGATGAGGTCGAAGTGCTGGCGGAGGTTGTCGGTGGCGAGCGTGATCACGCCGCGGCCGCGGGCGCCCGGGCCGCCGGGGTTCATGAAGACCGAGCCCTGCTTCGGGCCGGTCGCGGGGAGCTTCGACAGCGCGATCTGGATCTTCGTGCCGTTCGGGTTCCGGTAGTCGAGCGGCACCGTGGCCGTCGCGCACTGGAAGTCGGTGATGTCCGGGAAGCGGTCGGTCAGGGCCGAATCGCAGGCACCCCAGTGGAGGGTCGGCGTCGGAGCGCCGTTCGTGCCGAGGACGGCGGCGTGCGCCATGCCCGGAAGGGTCGCGGCCACGCCGATGGCCGTGAGCGTGAGTCGTCGCAGCGCACGGGCGCGGCGGACGGGAAGGGACGTCTTCACGTTGTGGGGTCTTTCGTCAGACGCGCTGGGCGCCAGGTGGGCGGGACTCCCGGGGGACACGCGGGACACCGCGTCAGAGCACCCGTGACCAGGACAGGGCGGTCACGCACCGGATCGTAGTTGATCGGTCAAGGTCCAACCGGTGGTGCACACCGCGTTCACACCACCGCCGGACGGCGCGGAATGCGCATTCAGCCCGATTTCCGGTGCGATGCGGCGGCGCGGGCGCTTCCGGGAATTCGTGGCTGCACGCGGCTCCCGCGGGCGTCGCGTGCGAGCATTCCGCTCGTGCCGGCCCGCATCGACCACTCGCTCCGCGCGCCGACCGGCCCGGCGGGCGCCGGCGAGAAGCCGACCCCGCGTGCAGCACGGCGGCCCGCCGACCCCGCCATCTCCGCGACGGTCATCGCCCTCCATCACGGCTACCGGGTCGCCGGCGGTGAGGAGCGGGCGGCCGCGCAGCTCGCGGACCTCGCGGAGGCGCGACTCGGCGAACGGGTCGCCTGGCTGCGGCGCGACTCGACCCGCATCACCGGCGGCGATGCCGCCCGCGGTCTGATCGCCGGCGGCATCGGCGCGCGCCAGGTGACCGAAGGGATCGCGGCGTGCGGTGCCGACCTCGTCCACGCGCACAACCTCTTCCCGACGTTCGGCCCCGCCGCGCTGAGGGCCGCCCGCGACGCCGGCGCCGCCGTGGTCGTGCACCTCCACAACTACCGGCTCGTGTGCGCGGTCGCGACCACCGTGCGCGACGGCCGCGATTGCACCGAGTGCCACCGCGGCTGGCCCGTGCCCGGCGTGCGCCACCGCTGCCGCGGCAGCCTTCCCGAGGTGCTGGCGTACGCCGCCGCGCTGCCCCGGTGGCAGCACGACGTCGTCGACCTCGCCGACGTCGTCGTCGTGCCGAGCAGCGCCGCGCGGTCGCGGCTCGCGCAGCTCGGGCTGCGGCTCCCGGCGGACCGCGTCCACGTGGTCGGCGGTGTCGCCACCGAGATCGCCACGACCTCGACCGCGAGCACCGGCCGGTTCGCACTCGTGGTCACGCGTCTGGCGCCCGAGAAGGATCTCCTCACGGCGATCGACGCGTGCCGCCGCGCGCACCTGCCGCTCGTGATCGCCGGCGACGGCCCGGAGCGCGCCGCGCTCGAGGCGTACGCGGGCCCACCGTCGGTGCGGCCGGTGGCGCCGCCGCCGGTGCGGCACGTCCCGTACGGCGGTCCGCCGAGCAAGCCGCCGCCGAAGCAGCGCCTCGTGAGCGCGGAGGATCCGTTCGAGATCCTCGGCGACGAGGTCGTCCTCGAGCTCGACACGCCGCCCGTGATGCGCGGCAACACGATCTTCGTCGGGCGCGTCGGCGACCGCGCCCTCGCGGCGCTGCGCCGCGGCGCCCGGGTCGGCCTCACGCCGTCGGTCGCCCACGAGACCTTCGGTCTCTCCGCCTTGGAGTCAATGAGCGCGGCCCTCCCCACGATCGGGTCCGCGGTCGGCGCCCTGCCGGAGCTCCTCGGTGACGACCGCGTGGTCCCGCCGGGCGACCCCGCCGCCCTCGCGGCCCGCATCACCGAGTTCGCCGGCAGCGACGCCGCGGGCGCCGCCGCCGCCGCCCGCGCCCGAGACCTCGCGGGCCCGGACCACGTCGCCACCCGACTCGCCGCCGCCTACGCCGCCGCCCGAGAACGAGCAGCAGCCCGACGCGCCTACCGCTGAACCCCCGCCCACACCAGCGCCCGTCCCTCAGCCCGCCGACGCTCCACACCCACCACAGCGCGCGTCCCTCAGCAGAACGCGTCCCCAGCGCCCGCCAAGGGTCGACGCCCACCACCAACGCCTGGGCCGCAGCGTCCCGGCGCGGCGTCGCACGGAGGTCGGTGGCGGGGGTGGGGCCCCGGGGCGGTTCAGCGACCGAATGTACGGTTCTGGCCGCCAGGCCATAACCGGACAGGCGGGCCCGCAGCCCAGGGGCCCCACCCCCGCCACCGGCCGGACCGAGCCAGCCACCCCACCAGGAACGACCCGGCCCAGAACGCAGCAAGGGCGACCCTTGCGAGCCGCCCTTGCGCGTCCTTGCCCTCCGAGGCAAGAGCTTGGTGTTTCCGCTTGGTGAGAGCGGAAATCCCTGTCCGATCCGTCAATCGGTCGATGGGACCGTTGACATGAGCGGCATTGGACGTCCGTCCGATCGAAGGTTCGGACATCGTCACATGAGGGTCGGCGGGAGGGCGCCGGTTCGGGCCGGCGCATGCCGTCGAATGTCCTGCTCCCTCCGGACTGGACGGGCCGCGATCAGCGGCGCTGACCGCTCTGGACGCGTCGGGGGACTCGCCGTGTGGTCGCCGATATCGCGCCGGAGATCCGCGGCGGGCGGCGAGGGTTTAGGCCGTCTTCGGCCGGGCCCGACCCGCCCGACCCGAAGATCCAAGCGAGATCGGTGCCACGCGGCCTACCCGAAGTCGAAGTCGCGTGGCGGGCGCTGCTCGAACCACATGCGGTCGTGTTCCGGGGTCTCCTCGAGGAAGTCCGGGGTCTGGTCGAGGACGTCGCCCTCGGGCTGCTGCGGTTCGGGGGCGGCTTCGGGGGCGAAGGCGTTCTCGGCGTCGCCGGCTTCGAAGAAGTCGACGGGGACGCCGCTCTCGGGCGGGGCCGGGGTGTGCGAGCCGGTGTCGGCACGGGGCGCCGGCGCTCCGGGGGTGGCGGAGGCGGGTGGCGCGCCGGCGTCGCGGCCGGTGGTGTTGCCGGACCAGTACGCGGGCGGCTCGGACTTCGGGGCCGCCGCGGCGGGCGTCGACGGAGCGGTGCCGCCGCTCGGCGCGGCGGGGGCCAGCCCCCGCACCCGGCCTTCGAACGCCGGATTTCTTGGCGACGATTGCTAAGCAGTCGGGTCGCCGAATTCCCGACATTGCACGCACGGACTTGTGCATGGCGCGCCCTCGCGAGGCAGCGCGTGACCAGCGGCGGGCGCGAAATGTCGAGCGACCGGCGACCGCGCCTTTAGAGAGGTCGCGCGCAGCGCCCTGCCGGCTCAGCGCTCGAACAGGAGATTAAAGGGAAATGACCGCAAGCT
>JAVHXX010000251.1 GCA_031119595.1 Patulibacter sp.
GCGCTGACCGGCTCCACGGGCGCGCGGCTCGCCGGGCCGTGTCGACCCGCGCCGCGTCGAGCGTGGCTCGGGCCGGAAGGCGGCTCGGTCGCCGGTTGGCGACGAACGCGGTCGCGGAGAACCACCGCGACCGGCCGTCGGCTCGACGGGCCGCTTCAGAGCACCGGGCCGCGAGGGTCGATCGTGTCCCCGGGGTAGCGACGGGTGCGGCTCAGCAGCGCGAGGCCGAGCACCAGCCCGACCACGCCGATGACCATGAGGATCACGCCTATGGTCTGGATGTCGACGCCCGCGACCGTGGCCGTGACCGCGAACTTGAGGATCGCGCCGAGCGCGATGAGGAACAGGGATCCACCGATGGTCATGCCCCGACCGTACGCCTGGATCGGCGGCCTGCCGACGGCCGCAGGCGGTCAGCGAACCGGTCACGCACGGTCCACCCGAGAGGCCTGTCCCCACGGACACCACAAAACGCCCTTCCCGGCGACAGCCCCCGAGGTCGCCACGCCGTCCCACGAACGACGGAGTGCCGCCCACCCTGCGGGCGAGCGGCGCTCCGTGACATGCATGTGCGCGGCGTCCCGGCGCGGCGCCGAGGTCGTCGCGTTGGCGCTCGGCCGGCGGCCTAGACCGCGACGGCGCGGGCCGCGTCGGCGGCCGCGGCGTTGTGCTCGCGCTGGAGCACGGCACCGATCGCCGTGGCGATGCCCTGGAGCAGTTCGCGGGTGACGTCGGCGAGCGGCAGCTCCTCGTGGAAGAGGAGGAACATGCCGCCGATCGTCTCGCGGCCGGCGATGATCGGCACCACGATCGCCTGGGTGCGCGGCGGCACGCCGAGCGTCTTCAGGGTGGTGTCACCGAGCCAGTCGACCTCGGCGTCGGCAATGGCGCGCGCGATGTCGCAGTCCCCGGCGAAGTCGAAGGTCTTCGGGGCGATCGTGCCCCGGACCGACGTGGCGGTGCGCATGTGGCCGGCGTGGAAGGTCGCGAGGAACGCGTCGGCGCCGCCCGTGCCCTTGACCAGCTCCGAGAGCGCGCGCTGCGCACTCGCGATGCCCGGCTCCTGCTGGAGCGCCTTGCGGGCCTCGCGGGCCGCCGCACCCCAGACCGCGGTCTGCTCGACGGCGGACGAGTGCGGCACACCGGCACCGACGTGCCGCGCCGCGGCGACCTCGGGCAGCTGCACGAGCACCACGACGGCCTCGGTCGACATCTCCGGCGGCACGCGCCAGGCCACCGAGCGACGTTCGGCGGGGAAGGTGCCGATCCAGTCGGCGTGGGTGATGACCGAGACGTCGGAGCCCTCGCCGATCAGCAGGCGCTGGATCGTGCTGCGGGCGCCGGGACCGAAGGCCGGCAGCTCCTCGATCAGATTGCTGCCGACCTCTGGCGCCTCGGGGGCAGCCTGCGTGGCACCGTTGGTCCACACGACGGTGAGCGGCTCGGGGCCGGTGACCGCGATCGCCGGGGTCGGCGCGTGGTCGAGGGCGGCACCGAGGCTCTGGAAGGTCGGGTTCTCGTGACGGGTCGCGAGGGTCTGCTCGATCGCCTCGGCGAGCGGCACCCCCTGGTCGACCGCGCGACTCACGGCGATCACGTGGCGGACGTCCTCAGCCGGGTAGCGGCGGACGTTGTTGCGACAGCGGACCGGCTGCGGGAAGTCGTGACGACGCTCCCAGGTGCGCAGGCGCTCGCGGCCGACGCCCGTGAGGCGCACCATCTCGGCGGCGCTGATCGTGACGACCGATGCATCCTCGGTGGTGAGGGCCGACGCCCCTGCTGCTGGACGGCCGCCCGTGAACATCTCAGGGACGACCTCGACGGTGTCGGGCGGGCTGCTGGTGGTGAAATCGGACATGGAACTCCTTGGGCTTGTGGCTGCGGAGGTCCGTCGGTGCCCGGTGTCGGAGCGCCTCAGTCCCAGCGGCTTCGGTCGTTGCCGAGACGTGCTCCCGATCTGGGAGAGCGCCCCGACGTAAGTGGAAGCCTAGCGCGACACCCCGGGCGGAACGCAAATTCCGTTCATGAACCGTTCATAGGTTGTCCCCCGATGAATGTGGCGCCGTTATTGAGTTTTTCGTCCTAACGGTGTCCCAGCAGGTGGTTCCGCGGAAACGGACCGCGGTGTTATTCCGGAGAAACCCGATCGGGTTCCGCAGCAGCCGCCGCGGCCGCCTCGGCATCGGTCTCGAACACGAAGATCTCCACCGACAGGTCGGGGTTGTGGTGGTTGGTGCTCATGAAGGCCGAGACCTTCCGTCCCATCTCCTCCTCGATCACCTTGATGTAGCGCGTGTTCATCACCTCCTGGAAGGCGTGACGCTGGTCGAGGACGGCCTCTTCACGGCCCTCGCGCGCGAGCGTCTGTTCGACGGTCGTGTAGATGTCGCGCATGAGCACGATCACCATGTCGTCGTTCGCGTGGGCGCGGACCTTCGTCGGGCCCTTCCCCGAGTACTCCTTCTGGAGCTGCACGATCCGGCGGGCGATGTTGCCGAGCGGATCGCGCTTCGATGGGGCGGGGTCCCGCTGCGGAGCGACGCCGCCGGAACTCATCGCTGCGCCCGCACGGCGGCGGGCAGCGGTCGGATGGCCTCCGGGAAGTCGATCACGCCGGTGAGCCGGCGATACAACGCGGGGAGCTGATGCACTGGGTGTCGTCCTTGTGACGAAGTCGATCTATGGGGTGCGACCCACGATGCCGATCCGCTCCGGCGATCACTCGCCCCGTCGGATGTGCCTCCGGTACCCCCGGAACGCTATCAGCCCTGGCGTTCCGGTCCGTTCAGGCGAAGTCCTCGCTGCGGGGCTCGGCGGCCGGGGGTCGGCGCAGCCGGAAGCGGACGATGTCGCCCGGGCGCAGCTGCGCGGCGGCGGGCAGGTCGGCCTCGCTCACGACGGCGATCACGGGGTACCCACCGGTCGTCGGATGGTCGGCGAGCAGGAGGATCGGCCAGCCCGAGGGCGGGACCTGGATCGACCCCCGCGCGATCCCCTCGGAGCGGAGCTCGTCGTCGGTGCGGCGCTGCAGCTGCGGGCCGCGGAGACGCGCGCCGATCCGGTTGACCTGATCGGAGACGGTGTAGGCGACGCCGAGCAGCGTGGTGAGCGCGTCGGGCGCGAACCAGTCGTCACGCGGGCCGGGGACCACGTGCAGGACGGGGCTCGAGAGGATCGGTGCCACCGGGGCCACATCGACCGTGGGAGCGTCGAGTGCGTGCGACCCGAGGTCGATCCGGTCGCCGGGCTTCAGCGGCGCCGGTCCGAGCCCGGTGAGTTCGTCGTGGCTCGCGCTGCCGAGGGTGAGCGGGGCGTCGAACCCACCCCGCACGGCAACGTAACTCCGCAGGCCGCGGGTCGCCTGGCCGATCCGCACGAGCGACCCGGACCGCACCCGGAACGGCGCGTGCATCGCGGCGGGGCGACCGTCGACCGTCACCTCGACCTCCGCACCGGTCACCGCCACGGTGACGGGCGCATCGAAGCGGAGCTCCGGACCGCGGAGCGTGGTCTCGAGCACGGGGGCGCCCTCGGCGTTGCCGACGAGCCGGTTCGCAAGGGTGGCCGCGGGGATGTCGGCGGCACCCGAGGCGGGGATGCCCAGATGCGCGTGGCCGGGACGACCGAGGTCCTGGAGGGTCGTGCGGGCGCCCGCGTCGATCACGCGCACGAGGCCCGCGAGCGACCCCGACGGCAACAGGCCCGGCCCGCTCACGACGACTCCACGAAGTGGACGTGCATGCCGGTCTGCAGCAGCGCGGGGGGATCACGGTGCAGGTCGAACGGCTCGATGAGGGCGCGGCCGATGAGGTTCCAACCCCCGGGCGATTCGCTGGGGTACACGGCCGAATATTCGCCGGCGATCGCCAGCGACCCCGCCGGCACCTTCGTGCGTGGCTCGTCGAGGCGTGGTGGCCGCAGTGAGGGGTCGCCGCCGAGCAGGTACGCGAACCCGGGAGCGAACCCCACGAACCCCACCTCGAAGCGTGACGCGAGGTGCCGGCGCACGACCTCCTCGGGGCTGACCCCGGCGTGCTCGGCGACGGCCGCGAGGTCGGGGCCGTCGTAGACCACCGGCACGTCGATGCTGCCGCCCTCGCCCTCCGTCGAACTGCTCGACAGCATCGCGGAGAGGCGTGCCTCGAGATCGACCGGCGGGCGGCGGCCCGGCTCCCACGAGATGAGGACCGTCTCGTGGCCGGCGACCACCTCGTCGATCCCGGCCAGGCCGCGCGGCACGAGGCGCGCGAGCTTACGCACGGTCGCATTCCCGGGCAGCTCGACGAGCACGGCGCGGTCGCCCGCGGGACGGATGCCGGGGCGGATCGTCATCGGGCGAACGACCGGATCGCGACGCCGGCGGACTCGAGCGCGCGGCGGATGTCGCGGGCGAGATCGACCGCGCCGGGCGTGTCGCCGTGGACGCAGAGCGACCGCGGGCGCACGTGCACCGTGGTGCCATCGACAGCTTGCGCGGTGCCGGTGGTGGCGAGCGACACCGCCTGCGCGAGCGCGGCGTCGTGGTCGAGGATTGCGCCCGGCTCGGCCCGGTCGACGAGGGTCGGGTGACCGCCCGGACCGGTCGCGTACGCGCGGTCGGCGAAGCCCTCGACGATCCCGCGCACGCCGTGGTCGGCGCGGGCCGCGAATCGCAGCATCAGCGACCCCGGCGGCACGAGGAACCGCAGGCTCGGGTCACAGGCGACGCCTTCGCGGTAGACGGCTTCGGCGACATCGGTGTCGACCGCGGCCCGGTGGTAGAGCGCGCCGTGCGCCTTCACGTACTGCACGGGCGAACCGGCCTCGGCGGCGATGGCGCGGAGCGCTGCGAGCTGGGCGGCGAGACTCTCCGCGAGCTCGGGCAGCGGCACGTCGAGGGCACGGCGCCCGAAGTGCTCGGGGTCGTCGTAGCCCGGATGGGCGCCGACGACCACACCGTGCGCGGCGGCGAGCTCGCAGGTGCGCCGCATCGTGTCCTCGTCGCCGGCGTGGGCGCCGCAGGCGACGTTCGCGCTCGTGACGATCGCGAGCAGGGCCTCGTCGTCGCCGACGCCCTCACCGAGGTCGGCGTTCAGGTCGATCACGCGGGTCGCGGTCACGGGCGGCGGGTCGGGGGCGTCGTCGGACTCATACGGCTGGCGTCCTCCACCCTACGGCGAGCGCGGCGATGCGCCGGACGTTCGTGCATCACGGACCGCGTTCGGCGGTGCTTCACGCCGCGCCATCGGGACGCGCGTCGCCGAGCCAGTACCGCGGGCCCGGGCCGCGCTGCCCCGCACGATCCTCGGCGTTGAGCATGTGGCAGCGGTCGAGCGAGAGGCAGCCGCAGCCGATGCACCCGGTGAGACCCTCCTTGAGGCGTTCGAGCTCGGCGATGCGTTCGTCGATGCGGGACTGCCACGAGGTCGAGAGCTGCGCCCAGTCCGCGCGGCTCGGGACGCGGCCGGTGGGCAGCTTGTCGAGTTCGGTCTTGATCTCGTCGAGGGTGAGTCCGATCCGCTGCGCGAACACGATGAACGCGACCCTGCGGATCACGGGCCGCGCGAACCGCCGGTGGCCGGAGCCCGCGCGTTCGGACGTGATCAGCCCGCGCTCCTCGTAGAACCGCAGCGCGGAGGTGGCCACGCCGCTGCGGGCCGCCACCTCGCCGATCGTCAGCTCGGTCGCCATGCTCCGATGGCATCACGATCCGCGCTTGACTTCAAGTGCAGTTGAAGTCGTACGGTGGCCTGACGCGGTCGTCCGGGCGACGCCGCGGCCCTGCACGGCGCTCCGGGGGCGGATGCATCGAGGCAGGGCCCGTCGGGTGCCCGGACGGCGCCGCGTCTCGCACGGCTTCACCACGGGCGGTGTGCGGAATCCGCTTCGCGCCCCCGCGGTCAGCGAGCCGCTAGGCGAGCCGCCACAGCGCGTCGTCGCCGAGCGGTGTGCGCCGGGCGACGCCGTCGGCGAGCAGCCCCAGGAGCTCGCCTTCGGCGGCGAGGCGGTCGGGTTCAGTGAGCGAGGGGGCGAGCACGGCGGCGACCTCCTCGGTGGTGACGCCATGCGGGAACGCCTCGAGCACCTCGCGCGCGGACTCGGCCGGGCCGCGCCGCTCGAGGGTGCGGTCGAGGTTGGCGATGATCGCGTCGTAGACGAGCAGCGACTGGAAGCCGCCGGCTTCGAGCGTGGTGCCGTCCTGCGCCTTGAAGACCACACTGGGGGCGGTGAAGCGCTCGGCGCCGTCGGAGTTCGCGGACTTGCCCTGGAAGTGGGTGGCGCCGCCCTCGGCGCTGCGGGCCAGGGCGCGGTCCTGCTGGTAGACCTCCTCGGTCTCCGGCCTGCCGAGCTGCTCGAGCACGGCCGCGATGTCGAGACCGTCGATGATCGAGAGCGCCTCCCCGATCGCCTCGGGCTCGTCGAGGAGCGCGGGCGTGGTGAACCACGCGAACTGCAGTGCCCGGACGGCAGCCCACTCGTGCTCGGGGCTCACGAGCCGCACGGCGACGACGGCGCGGCAGACCTCTCGGGTCGCGGTGACCCGCGGGCGCGGGTCGGCCTGGAACGGCATCCCGAACCGGCGGCGGAACGTCGCGTAGCCGGCGACCATGCGCGTGGGCGTGTAGCCGGCGTTCACGTAGCGGTCGGGGCTCTCGGCGAGACCGATGGTCGCGATCTGCCACTGGATGCCGTCTCC
>JAVHXX010000252.1 GCA_031119595.1 Patulibacter sp.
CCTCCGGACCGTGTCCTCGCGCGAGGACGAGGTCGGCAGGATCGTGTCAATTGTGCACGTGCACAATATGTGTGATTTGCAGCGCTTTCAGCGGTTTTGTAGGCGGGTTCACACCCACTTCGGTACGCATTGTTACCTTGGCGACGTCCAGCAACCCGAAACGGGTGTCCCTTGTCCCATCAGCTCCCGACCGGCCGCCGCGCGCGGCTCGCGTCGCTCGCCCTTGCCGCGGTGGCCGCAGCCGGCATCGCCACGGCCGTCCCGTCGGCCGCGTCGGCCGCGCCCGGCCCACGCCTCGTGCCGTCGAACCAGCTCGTGTACGTCCCGGGCGTCTGGGGCGGCAAGCTGCACGGCGTCGACCCGCTGACGGGTGCCACCAAGCGCAAGATCCCGGGCGGCCCCAACCCGATGATCTCGGCGCCCAGCCCCGACGGCAAGACGCTCTACGTCGTCAACCTGCCGAAGGGCAGCCAGAGCGGCATCTCGATCGTCGACGTCGCCAGTGGCACGCGCACGTTCATCGGCCTCAAGGGCGTCGCCGCGGCCGAGGTCCTCTCGAACGGCGGCAAGGAGCTCTACGCCGTCGACATCGTCGCGCACGAGATCGTCGTGATCGACACCGCGACGAAGACCATCGCCCGGCGGCTGAAGATGCCCGACCACGTGGCCGACGAGCCGCTCGGGATCGAGATCTCCGCCGACAACAAGACCCTCTACATCGCCTACCTGGCGGGCTGGGTCGCGTCGTACGACACGCAGACCGGCAAGCCGATCCACGAGGTGCAGCTCCCGGAGGTGCCGCGCGCGGTCGACCTCGCCACCTTCGGGCAGCTCACGCTTCCCGGCTGGCTGATGCTCTCCCCCGACGGCACCCGCCTCTACGCGCTGAACTTCGCCACGGGCAACACCACCGTGATCGACACGCGCACGTGGCAGACGGTCGGCACCATCGACCACCACGACCGGTGGGCCCTCGACGTGCTCGCGTCGTTCAGCCCGGACGGCAAGAAGATGTACTTCACGAACTACGGCACCGCGAACGTGCAGGTCGTCGACACCGCCACGCTCCAGACGCTCAAGGTGATCCCGACGAAGGGCCGGCCGATCGGCGTCGCCACGCTCGACAACGGTGACGTGCTCGTCGACACGATCCCGCCGCAGTTCACGCAGGCGAACCCGCTCGTCCCGATCATCACGCTGCTGCCCGTCGGACTCACGTCGATCCGCCTCCCGAACATCGGCGTCGGCCAGATCCTGCGGATCAACGGCACCACCGACACCATCACCGGCACCACGAACGTCGACGACACCATCCCGGGCGCATTCGTCGCCCCGGCGCCGGCCGCGTAGGTCCCGCTACGCCGGCACCAGTCCCCGGGGCGCTCCGACGCGCCCCGGGAGCGGCGTCCGGCGTCCCGGAACGACACCGGCCTCCCGGTCTCACCGTGGGGAGTGCGGTGAGACCGGGAGGCCGGTGAAACAGGGTGGCTCGTCCGGGACGAGCAGGGATTACTTGCGCAGCGGCATGGGGGTGGCTCCGAGCGGGGAGAGAGGCGGGGTTCGTCCGGGTGACGTGGCCCCTGGTGTTCTATGGATCGGCATACCCGATCCATTCCCTCCGCCCGTTGGCCGGATGATCGACGCGCGCGGCGCGCTGCCCCCGGGACATGAAACGCCCCGAATTCCGGGGCGCTTCGCGAGTTCGTCCTAGGCGGCGCTGACGCCCGTGCCGATCGGGCACGACACCCCGGTGCCGCCCAGGCCGCAGTACCCCGCCGGGTTCTTGTGGAGGTACTGCTGGTGGTAGGTCTCCGCGTAGTAGTAGGTCTGCAGCGGGGCGATCTGCGTGGTGATGTCACCGAGGCCCTTCTCCTGGAGCGCGGCGCCGTAGGTGGTGGCGAGTGCGTCGACGGCGACCGCCTGCTCGGGCGTGGTGGTGAAGATCGCCGACCGGTACTGCGTCCCGAGGTCGTTGCCCTGGCGGTTCCCCTGGGTCGGGTCGTGGCCCTCCCAGAAGGTCTTGAGGATGGTCTCGAGGGAGATCTTCGCCGGGTCGAACACGATCTCGACGACCTCGGTGTGGCCGGTACGGCCGGTGCACGTCTCCTCGTAGGTGGGGTTCGGGGTGAAGCCACCCGCGTATCCGACCGACGTGGTGTAGACGCCCGGCAGCTGCCAGAAGAGGCGCTCGGCGCCCCAGAAACACCCCATGCCGACGACGATCGTCTCCATCCCCTCGGGGAACGGCGGCTTGATCGACGTGCCGAGGACGGCGTGCGTCGGATCGACGACCAGTGCCTGCGAACGACCCGGCAGCGCCTCCTCGGGCGTGACCATCGTGGCCTTGCGACGCAGTGCTTCGAACAGCATTGAAGGGTTCCTCCTCGGAGGTGAGCCGGTGCGCCGTCAGTGGCGCGTTCGTCCGGATTCCTCCCTTCCTTCAGGATAGTCCTCTCCGGACGCCTTCTCGGCTTACAACCTCGATCCAACTGACAACCGGTCCGCCGGTGCGTACTCTTGAATGTGCGCATTCGCACGTAGTCCCCGTGCGCGCTCCCATCCCATGTCCTCTCCGACCTCCTCGCCCCAGTTGCCGGCGCCTCGCGTCGTGCTCGTGCTCGCCGGTGCCGCGGGCGAGATCGGCGAGACCGCGACCGCGCTCGAACGGGCACGCATGCCCCAACTGGGTGCGCTCGTCGCCGCCGGGCGCGTCGGTCGCCTCCGGACCGTCGCCTCGCACCTGCCGGTCAACGACACCACCGCCGCCGCGGCCCTCCTGGGGACCGTGCCGCCGGTCCACCTCGACCCGGGCGCCGTCGCGTCCGAGGCGCTCGGTGGGCTGCTCGCCGCCGACGAGAGCTGCACGCTCGTCGAGGTCGTCGACCTCCTCGGTGACCCGGCGCCCGCCCTCGACGTGCAGCGCGCGATCGATGCGATGCACCACCAGCTCAGCTGGCACCGGATCGTCGGCGTACGCAACGGGCACCAGGTGCTCGTCGCCGGTGCCGCCGAACCCCGCCTGCCCGAGATCGACGGGCTGCACCTGCGGCCGGCCGAGCACGGTCTCCTCCCGCAGCGCCAGCTCGACCACGGCACCGTCGTCGTCGCGGACGAGGGATCGACGCTCCTCGGCGTCGCGTCGCTGCTCGGCGCCCGCTGTGAGGCCGTCGATCCGACCCGTGCCGAACGCCACGATCCCGTGCCGGCGCGCCTGCGCGAGCGTGCGATCGCGTCGCTGCTGGCCGGAGCGCGGACCGTCGTCGTCGAGACCCGCGCGCCGATCCAGGCCCGCCGCGGGCTCCGCGAACGCTCCCTGCGCGACCGCACGCTCCGCGAGTGCCTCGAACACCTCGACCGCGAGCTCATCGGACCGCTGCGATCGGCCTCCGCCTGGACCGGCTCGTGTCTGTCGGTCACCGCGGACATGCCCCGCACGCTCCTCGGTGAGCCCGTCCGCGGGGAGGTGCCGCTCGTGATCTCCGGGCCGCGCGCCGTGCTCGTCACCGGGCATGCGCCGATGGCGCCGCCGCCGGGGTCGAGCCTGCCGCCGCGTCACTGCGAGCGTGCCCTCGTCGACGCCCCGATCGTCACGTCGCCGTTCGCCGTGGTCCCCGAGCGCGACACCGCCGCGCCGCGCCGCTTCCGCCGCGACCCCGTCACCGGCGGGACCACGGTCGACGAACTCATCCCGGGGTAGGCCGCGGGGCGCCCGGCCCCGACCGCCTGACCGCAACCTGACCACCTGCGCGGGCGGATTCCGCCGCGCCACGGGGCCTCCGGTTCGCCGCGCGGCCCAGGCGACACCGCGATCCGCGCCACGCTGCGGTCCGTAGTGGTCAACCAGACGGTGCATTGGTACCGTCGCCACCCGGATGCGTCCCCTCGGCTCCACCCTGCGCCACGCGCTGCGTGCGCTCGTCCTTGCGCTGTTCGCGGTCGTCGTGCTCACGGCGCTCCCCGGCGCGGCGCTCGCCCACGACGACACCCCGGTCGTCGAGGAGCCGGTGATCCCCGGGATCGACTGGGCGACCGACTTCCAGATCGCGCCGAACGGCGACGTGTACGTGGCCCAGCAGGGCGGCACGATCTTCCGGTACCGGCGCGTCGCCGACTCCACCGTCGCGCACCCGCGCTACGACCTGGATCCGCAGACGATCTGGTCGTTCGACGTGACCGAGGAGAGCGACCGCGGGCTCGTGGGCATCTCCCTCGACGGGCAGTGGGCCGCCGGCCAGCACTACCTCTACGCGCTCATCACCCGCGGCTCCACGCACTACGTCGAGGACGCCCCGAACGGCAACCCGAACGGCCTCCGCCGGACCGGTGCGCTCGTGCGGATCAAGATCCCAGACACCGGGCTGCCGGCCGCGGCGGACGTGACCACGATCCTCGGCAAGGACGCCCCCGCGGACCCGAACTCCTCGTGCAAGCCGTACACGCTCGGTCAGGCTGCCGCGAGCGGCGAGACCGACGCCGCTCCGAACGGCGTGAAGGTGCAGTACCCGAGGAACGTCGACGGCTCGCCGGGCACGAGCGGGTCGAAGGTCCCCGACTTCAAGGAGTCGAACATCTACCCGGACGGCGATCTCTCCACCCGCGCGGACGGTGCCTACGACTGCCTGCCGTCCGACGAGAGCACCCACGGGCTCGGCACGGTCGCCTCGGCCCCGGACGGCTCCCTCTACCTGTCGATCGGCGACGCCAGCCCCTACCTCTACCCGTCGATCGGCTCCTTGCGGGCGTTCAACCTCGAGAGCTACGCCGGCAAGGTGCTGCACGTCGACCGCAGCGGCCACGGCCTCGCGAGCCATCCGTTCTGCCCGACCGAGACCGACCTCACGCGGGTCTGCACGAAGATCTGGGCGATCGGCATCCGCAACGGCTTCCGGTTCTCGTTGCTCCCCGCGGACTCGAAGTCCGGCGGGCAGCCGGTGCTCTCGCTCGGGGACGTCGGCAACGGCGCGATGGAATCGCTGTCGATCGTGCATCCGGGCGACGACCTCGGTTGGCCCTGCTGGGAGGGCGACCGCTGGAACGTCGAGTTCGCGGACCCGAGCTCGCCGAGCGCGCTCGCGAGCGCATGGGGTGGCCCGGCGCTCAAACCGACCGGTCCCGGGCACACCACGTGCGAGAACCTCACGGCGCCCGGGTCGCTCGCCGCCGGCAACCCGAAGCCGCGCTCCGACATCAGCCCGCCGAGCCTCGAGTACCTCCATGAGCAGCGCGACCCCGCGGACCAGTCCGGGTATCCCGGCGCTGCGATCGTCGGCGGCCCGTACCTGCACGCCGTGGCCGGGTCGGACCCGGCCGTCGCCCTCCCCGCGGCGTGGAACGGCTCGCTGGTCTTCGGGGACTACGTGCGCGGGTGGATCTACCGGATCTCGCCGGATCCGAACGACCCGAACGACACCCAGAACGACGGCGGCCTGCTGTGGCCCGCCGACCAGGGCCGCGGCCCCCAGGTGCGCACCGACTACACCGGCAGCCACGTCCCGGACCCGATCCTCGACCGCATCGCCGAGCCGCCGCCGGTCGGCGACAACGGGCTCCCATCGACCTTCTACCGCCTGACCACGCGCGAAGGGCCGGACGGCACCCTCTGGTACATGGGCTTCGGCAACGGCTCGACGGGCGCCGGGCTCTACCGCCTCCGCACGCCCGCCACGCACCCCGCGCAGATCGAGTCCGCGACGGGCGCCTGCGACGGCAGCAACAGCGCGATCACCCTGACCGCCGCGGACGCCGGCCCGGACGCCACGTACCGCTGGGACATCGACGGCGACGGCGAGCCGGACCCCGGCCGGACGACCCGCAGCATCACCGTGCCGTACTCCGACATCGCGGCGCTCGGCTGGGGCGCGCACTTCGCGCGCGTCGAGGTCACGGTCGGGGGAGAGACGTCGATCGCCGCCCGGTACGTCTGCGCCGGCCCGACGCCGAAGGTCTCGATCACGGATCCGAAGGACGGCGCGTCCGTCGTGCTCGGTCAACCGGTGGTCATCACGGCGACCCGTCCGGCCGGTGACGCGGCAGCGACCGGCATCCCCGACGCCGACCTGCACTGGCATGCCACCACCGTCCACGGCAGCTCGCACGAGCACCTCCTGACCGACCAGGCCGCCGGCACCTTCACGACGGTCAACGGGCAACGGCAGACCCAGCTGACGCTCACGCCGGACGCGGGCCACGAACTCGGGTCGTACACGCTCGTGCGCATCTACGCGCCCCAAGCCGACGGCAACACCACGGGCCAGTCGATCCGGCTCTACCCGAAGCCCGTCTCCGTGACGCTCGCCTCGTCGCCGGCCGGTGCCACGATCTCGATGTCCCGAGACGTGACGCCATCGGTCGCGAGCCCGGCTCCGGCCTCGTTCCAGGCCGCCGCCGGCTACGTGACGAGCATCTCCGCCGGGGCCGACTTCACCGACGCTTCCGGCCGCCACTGGCTGTTCGACCACTGGAGCGACGGCTCGAAGGACCGTGTGCGCGGATGGCGCGTGCCGGCCGACGGTGGCACGGCGCCGACGGCGGTGTACGTCGCCGATCCGAACCAACCGCCGCCGACGCCGACTCCCACCCCGACCCCGGGTCCCACGCCGACACCCACACCGACGCCGATCGTCACGCCGACCCCCACAC
>JAVHXX010000253.1 GCA_031119595.1 Patulibacter sp.
AGACGAGGCCGTTCAGCGCGCCGCAACCGGAGAGGTTGCTGATCGCGAAGGAGCCGGCGAGCGTGCCGCCGCGCGCCGCGTCGAACGTACCGGTCGAGGCGAGCGGGATCGTCGCGATCTGCGTGGCCTGGCAGTTCGCGCCGCCCGCGATCTGCACGCCGAGCACCTTCAGCGACGGCAGCTTGATGCGGACCTTCGCCGTGGCCGAGATCGACGTGCCGGTGACCGTGCCGGTGAGGCGCTCCGTCGGGACGAACGCGACGGTGGCGGTGACGGGCAGGAAGCCGAGCGCCTTGAGGTTCGCGGTCGACTGGCCGAGCGCGAGGTCACCCGTGAAGGCGTTCCCCGAGGTGCCGACGTTGTTCAGGCTGCCGCTCAGCGGGAGCGAACCCTTGGCGAGGTTCTTGAGCGTCGCCGAACCCGCGACCGTGTACGACGTCGTCGGTCCACCGGTCTGGTTCGGGACGGTGATCACGGCCTGGCTCGGCTGGGAGACGTTCCCGGCCGCGTCCTGCGCGGTGATGCTCACGCGGTACGGGACGCCGATCTCGAGGCCGTTGAGCGGCGCGTTCGCCGTGGTCGACGTGATCGAGATCGGGGTGCCCGTCGGCACGCCGTCGACGAGCTTCACGGCATCGATGAGGTACCGGGCCACGCCGACGTTGTCCGTCGACGGCGTCCAGCTGAGGAGCGCCGTCGGGGAGTCGGAGATGAACGAGGCCGTCGGCACGCCGGGCGTGCTCGGCGGCACCTGGTCGCCGGAGACCACGGTCGGGGTGGTGACCCGGGTCGTCGGGCTGGGGTCCGAGACGTTCCCGGCGGCATCACGAGCGGTCACGGTGACGTCGTAGCTCGTGTTGCCCTGTAGGGCGCCGGCCGGAAGGGGCACGGTCGTCCCGGAGGTCTGGACCGTGATGGGGGGCGTGGCCGCCGGCAGCCCGGAGCTCGACACCGCACCGAGGGTGACCCGGTAGCTCGTGACCCCGACGTCGTCGGTCGAAGCGGCCCAGGAGATGGTCGTACCGACGCCGCTGGTCGTCGTCGTGAAGTTGACCGTCGGCTTGCCCGGGGCCGTCGGCGGGGTGGTGTCCACGCCGGCCACCGGGGCCGTGGCGCGGGTCGTCGGACTCACCGTCGACGTGTTGCCGGCGGCGTCGACGGCGACGACGGTGAAGTCGTAGGTCGATCCGGGCTCGAGGCCCGGGACGTCGCCGTAGTCGACGGTCGTGTCGACCACGATCGGCGCGGTCGCGGCGGGAGCGCCGAGCGTGACCTTGCCCGCCGTGATCCGGTAGCCGGTGACGGCCGTGTCGTCGGTGGAGGGGTTCCAGTACAGGTGCGCCGACGCGCTGGTGGGCGTCTGGTTCTCGGCCGGGAAGGTGACGGTCGGGGCCGAGGGTGCGCTCGGCGGGATCGTGTCCTTCGGCGGGACCGGGACGGTCCCGGTGGTCAGGCTGCCGGACCAGGCGTTGAAACTGCGCTCGTTCGCGTGGACGGAGTAGCCGTAGATCGAGCTCGGGTCGAGGCCGGTGAGCTTCGCGGAGTGCGTGGAGGCGTCGGTCGTGGCGACCACGGTGCCGTCGTCGGCGACCACGGTGTAGCTCGTGACGGGGCCGCCCGGGCCCTGCGGCCGCGAGGTGCCCCACGAGATCGTGGCGCTCGTCGGGGTGATGTCGGAGAAGGTGACGGGGTCCGGGGCGGTCGGCACGACCGGGAGGTCGCCGTAGCCGGCGCTCGTGGTCCCGATGGCCAGGTTCTGGCTCGTCGGGGCCGGGGTGCAGAGCACGCTGTAGCCGGCCGGTCCGGCGATGGCGGGGTGGAGCCCGTTGTCGCCCAGTTCGGCGTAGGTGTATCCGGAGCCATCCGCCTTGCGCGGGACGATGTTCAGCGCGACGTTCTTCGCGTACGACACGGTGACCGTGCCCTGCGGGAAGTTCGAGTACGACGGTGCCGCGAACGACGCCCGGCCCTGCAGGAGCGGGTCGTTGCCCGAGAACGAGGTCTTCGGCACGATGGCGCGGTAGGGGGTCAGGACGCCCTGGACGCCGGTCTGCGCGAACGCCACGGAACCCGTCACGTCGCCCTCGAACGAGGCGATGCCGAGCACGTCACGCAGGGGCGTGAGGCCGGCGGTGTGGACCGTGGTGCGGATGATCGCCGGGTCGGTGGAGAAGTATCGCTCCAGCGTGCTCGGGATGTTCGCGACGTAGTCGATCGTGACCGGGAGATCGCCGGTGGTCGGGAACGAGCACGTGTAGGTGATCGACTGCCGGGTGACGGTGGCCTGCGCCGGGGCGGCGACGCCGGCGGCGGCGATGAGGGCGAGGCCGGCGGCCGCGGCGGTGCGCGTGCGGGCTCGGCGGGACGGATGGGACACGGAACGACCTTCTGGGACGGATCCGCGGGCGCCGGGGGACACGCGCCGCTGTGGTGGACAGGGCCGGAGCTGGACTCGCTCCGACCCGTCCACCGTAGAGGCGCCTGACCCGGCGCGCAACTCCGCCGAAGCGGAGCCCAGGCTCCCTAGGCGACCGGCGCGAGCTGCAGCGAGACCGCGTTGCCGCCGCCCGCCGTGAGCGGCGACACGAGCCCCGTCAGCGCGCCGCAGCCGCTGAGGTTGCTGATCGCGAACGTCCCGGCGAGCGTGGTCGCCGCACCGGCGACGGTGGTGCCCGTGGACCGCAGCGCCACCGAGCTGGGCTGCGTGGTCTGGCAGTTCGCGCCGCCGGCGATCCGCACGCCCAGCGCGCTGATGCTCGGCAGCTTGATCCGCAGACCCACGTTCGCCGAGAGGACACCGCCGGAGATCGCGCCGGCGAGTGGCGTCACGGGCACGAACGACAGCTGTGCCGTGACCGGCAGGAAACCGAGCGCGGTGAGCTTCACGGGCGCGGTGTCGTCGAGCGACAGGGACGACGTGAACGTCGCATCCGAGAACACCCCGTCGGAGGAGAACGTCGCGCCCGTGATGCTGCCCTTCAGCGGGATCGACCCCTTGGCGACGCGCTGCAGCAGGGCGTTGCCGGTGACCGCGTAGGTCCCGGAGAAGGTCGAGAAGCTGATCGGGACCGGCGGCGAGGTCAGGCCGTCGTCGTCGTAGGCGGTCAGCGTGTAGTCGTAGTGGTGGTTCGGTTCGAGCGTGTACAGGGTGACGTCCGTGAGGCCACTGACCTGCGTGACGAGGGTCGGGCCGTCGTAGATCCGATAGCCCGCGACGCGGACGTCGTCGGTGGCGGCGGTCCAGCTGATGGCGGCGGTGCTGCGGGTCGCATTGACGCGCACGTTCGTCGGGGCGGTCGGCGGCGAGGGCGTCGGGTTGCCGGACGGCGCCGTGGTGAACTGCGCCGGCGTGGCGATCGCCGGCTGGTTCGGGATGTACGGGTAGAACTTGACGGCGTAGGTGGTGCTCGGCAGCAGGCCGAGGATCACGGCGGTCGACGGGCCGCCGGTGAACCACAGGTTGACGTTTCCGGGCTGCATCGTGAGCTCGTACTGCGACACGCCCGGGATCACGCCCCAGGTCACCGTGACCGAGCGCGCGAGCGGGGACGACGGGTCGAGGGTCGTGAGGGGTTCATCCGGCGATGTCGCCGCGGCGGTGGCTGCGGCGAGCGTGGCGGTCTTGGTCGCGGGCGCGGCCAGGGCTGCCGCCGACGTCGGCGCGGGTGCAGCGCCGGGTCCGACGGCGTCCGCCACGGGCGTCGGCGCCGGTGACTTCCACACGACCGGCACGGCCTGCGAGGTGCCGTCGTCGGTGACCGCCTGGACCGCGATCGAATACGAGCTGTAGTACCGGGTGTTTCCGATCCACACCGCGCGGGTGCCCGGGTCGAGGTGGGACACGACCGTGCCGTCGACCGACAGGTCGTAGCTGGTGACCGGGGTCCCGCTCGACGGCGTGCTCCAGCTGACCTGGGGCGCGTCGTAGCCGGTGACCACGGGACGGATCGGGGCGGGCACGGCGGCGGACGCGGCCTGTGGTGCGGCCGCGAGTGCAGCCAGTGCGACGGCGGCGACGGCACACCCGCGCAGCCGCTCGGAGAATCGGGACATGGTTTTCCTGGGTGGGAACCGCGGTGCGCCGGACAGTCGCACCGCACCTCGGGGGCGGCCGACTGAACCTAACTCACGTTTCGCGGGCGCGCAAACGCTCGCCCGTCGCGGAGGCCTACGGCAGGCGGCCGACGAGCGCCAGCGACGTGCCGGCGCCGAGCACGAGCAGCGCGAGGGCGCCGCCGGCGAACCAGGTGGTGATCTCCTGCTTCTCGCGCTTCGTGGCGACCTGCTTGCCGAGCTTCTCGTAGACGGCGGAGAGCGAGGCGACGTTCGCGGACTGGAACGTCTCGCCACCGGAGGCCTTCGCGATCGCGGCCATCGTCTGGGTGTCCGGCGGGACCTGCTGCGTACGGATCGTGCCGTCCTTGCGCTTCGTCTGCAGGGTCCCGTTGGCGGTGCCGAGCGCGACGGTGTAGATCTTCACGCCGTCCTTGCCCGCCTGCTGGGCGACCGGCAGCGGATCCTGCCCGCGGACGGACTTGCCGTCGGAGAGGAGGATGATCGCCGCGGGCGCCGGCGTGCCGGTCTGACCCTCGGGCCGCAGCACCTGCAGGGCCCGGGCGAGCGCGTCGCCGGTCGCCGTGGAGCCGGCGGGCACGAGCCCGTCGAGCGCACTGCGGGTCGACGCCCGGTCGGTCACCGGCGACTGGAGCAACTCGACGGTCTGGTTGAACGCGAGCAGTCCGGTGCGGACGTCGTCCGGGACCATGTCGAGGAAGGTGTTCCCCGCGACCTTGGCGGCATTGAGCCGGCCGCCGGGCACGTCCGTCGACTGCATCGACCCCGAGTGGTCGATCACGAGCATGACCGAGGCCTTGTTCACCTTCACGGTCGCCTCGGCCTTGGGCCGGGCGAGCGCCACGAGCAGCACCGCGAACGCCAGGAGGTAGAGCACCGGTGCCACGTGACGCCGGGCGCCGGTACGGCGCGGCGCCACGGCCGGCATCAGGGCCTCATGGGCGAACGCCGCACGGTGCTGCCGGCGGCGCTGGTCGTGGCGAAGGTACGCCACGACCGCGACGGGAACGAGGAGCAGTCCGAGGAGGACCGCCGGGGCGACGAAGGTCACGGGATCTGCGGGGACCCGTAGTTGTTGTCGTCCGGGGTGGTCGGGGAGAGCTGGCCTCCGCTGCCTCCGCTGCCTCCGCTGCCGCTCCCACCGTTGTCGGTGGTGGTCGACGAACTCGTGGCGTTCGCCGGGCGGGCCCCGAGCGTCACCGTGATGTGCTTCGTGTTGCCGTCACGGAGCACCGTGAGGTCGACCTTGTCGCCGACGCTCTTCGCGTCGAGGGCGGTGATGAGGGCGTCGGGATCGGCGACCGCCTGGCCGTCGATCGCGGTGATCTTGTCGCCGCCGCCGCTCGCCGAGAGGCCGGCCTTGTCGCCGGGGCCGCCGGCGGTGATCTGGGCCACGATCGCGCCGGTGTCGTCGGACGACTCCGACAGGCTCACGCCGAGGTACGGCCGCTGGATCGCCTTGCCGGACACGAGCGACGGGATCACGGTGCGGACCTCGTTCGACGGGATCGCGAACCCGATGCCGGTGTTGCTGCCCGCGGCCGTCGCGGCGATCTGCGAGTTCACGCCGATCACGCGGCCGTCGGCGTCGAGCAGCGGACCACCCGAGTTGCCCGGGTTGATGGAGGCGTCGGTCTGGATGACCTTGTCGATCGAGAAGCCGTTCTGGGCCTGGATCTGCCGGCCGAGGCCGGAGACGATGCCCTCGGTGGCGGTGCGGTCGAGGCCGAGCGGGTAGCCGATCGCGACGACCTCGTCGCCGGTCTCGACCTTGTCGGAGTCGGCGAGGCCGAGGACGGTGAGCTTCTCGTTCACGTCGCTCGGGTTGATCTTGATCGCGGCGAGGTCGGCGGAGACGTCGGTGCCGAGCACCGTGCCCTCGACGCTCGACTTGCCGTCGTCGAAGATCACGCGGACGGTCTTCGCGCTGTCGACGACGTGCGCGTTCGTGACGATCGTGCCGTTGTCGCTCACGACGAACCCGGTGCCGGAGGCGTCGCTCGTGCGGATCTGGACCACGCCGTGCTGGACCTGCTTGTAGATCTGGCCGGCGCGGGTCTCCGGCGTGGTGCCCGTGACGACCGGCAGGCTGATGCGGGTCGCCTTCACGCTGCCGCCGTCGCCGGTCTTCTGGCCGACGACCACGCCGGCGAGCGCCACCACGACGACGACCAGGGCGATCGCGAGGATCCCGAGGCCGGAGCGGCGCTTCTTGCGCGGACGCTCAGGCGCCGGTGGTGGCGGAGCAGCCTGCTGCTGCACCGTCGGCTCGGGCGCGAGCCACCGATCGGAGGTGTCGTCGTCGGAACGGTGGCCGGCTCCCCACAGGGAGCGCTTGTTCGGATCCTGGGTCATGTGTGAGCTGGTCTCGTCGGTGCGTGCCGGCCGCCCTACGCGGCCCGGTCATATCGAGCACCTTGCCGAGGGGAGCGTCATCCCCACGTAAGCGTCAGCGCAGTGGCGCGTGGCCGCTCGCGCAGATGGTGGCGGGTCGGGCGGCGGCGTGGGC
>JAVHXX010000254.1 GCA_031119595.1 Patulibacter sp.
GACTCGGCCCAGTCCGGGGTGGCGACGATCGACGCGATCACACCCACGACCGCCGAGGCCGTCCCGACGCCGAAGAGCGCCGTCGCGATGGGCACGCCGGCCGCGACCAGCGACCCGAACGTGAGCAGCAGGATCAGCAGGGCGACCGTGAGACCGACGCCTTCCGACGACACCTTGCCCTGCTCGGAGTTCGTGATCACCTGCCCGCCGAAGCGGACGTTCACCGCCGGCGTCGATGCCGAGTCCGCGATGTCCATGATCGCCGGGCCGTGGTCGATCGCGACGTTCGCGGCGCGCTGCGTGAGCGGGACGGGCAGCAGGCCGATCGTCCCGTCGTCCGAGATCCGCGCGTCGGCGACCTTCGCCGTCCCGATGCCTGGGATGCGATGGAGCCGGCGCACGAGCTCGGTCACGTGGTCCTCGGCGGCGGCCGAGTCCGCGTGCTTCGCCGACCACGTGAGGAGGAGGGTGTCGTAGTCGGCGTTCGGGAACTTCGCCTTGATCGTGTCGGCAACGGCGTTCGAATCGCTGCCGGGCGTCTCGTAGTCGACGCTCCACTCGCCGGCGATCCGCGGGCCCCCGACCACCGCGAGGACGAGGACGACGACCCAGCCCACCACGACGAGACGCCGACGGCGCACCATCAGCCGCGCCAGGCGGGCGAGGGTCGATTCGGGCGGGTGACTCATGGCGTGACGATCGTTTCCGACGAGTGTGGAGAGGCTAGACGGTGCCCGGATCCCTGGCAGAACGGCGTACCATTTTCCAGGCAATGATTTCCAAGGCAACTGTTGTGGCGGAAGCTATCACAGACGGTTTCCACGTCAACTCTTCGATTTCCACGTCAACGGTTTCGGCTACGATCTCCGGATGGGCGAAGCCTTCAAGTCCCCCGCCTTCGTCGCCTACTACGGCCTCCTGCAGCTCCACGCGCAGACCCTCGAGCGCATCGAACGCGACTTCGAGGCCCAAGCCGGCTTCCCGGCGAGCTGGTACGAACTCATGGCGTGCGTGGAGGGCGAGCACGCCGAGGGCAAGCGGATGAACGAGCTCGCCGACATCCTCCTCATCTCGCGTGGCGGCGCCACGAAGCTCGTCGCCCGCATGGAGGAAGCCGGCTACGTCGAACGGGTCACCCCGAAGCACGACCGGCGGGCCACCTTCGCCCGGCTCACGCCGAAGGGGGCGGAGGCCGCCGCCGCGGCGCATCCGATCCAGCTCGCCCTCGTCGAGCAGTACTTCGGAAGCCACGTCGACCAGGCCGACCTCGACGACCTCACCCGCATCGCGGACAAGGTCCTCAAGGGCATCGACGCGGAGTGCAGCTGGCTCGACGAGATCAAGGGCTCCGAGGTGGCGAAGCTCGCCGAGGGTGCCCAGGCCTGAGCAGGTTGCGGCGCCGCCGCGCCCGCCGACCCGGTCCGCGGTCAGCTCGCGCGCAGTGCCGCGAGCGCACGACCGGTGTGTTCGCGCTGGTGCAGCGCGACCTCGCGGCGCTCCGGTGGCGCCCAGGCGACGAGGTCGTCGAGCATCACCCGCAGGTGGCGGCGCACCTGCGCGTGTCGCGCCCCGAAGTCGGCGAGTTCCTCGCACGCGAGCCTGAGGTAGTGCCCGAACGTCGGCGCCGGCAGGATGACCCGCACCACGCCGTCGGCGTCGGTGATCCGGTGTTCGCCGAGCTGCCGCCAGGCGAGTCGGCGGAGCAGGTCGTGCATCTGGTCGATCGCCTGGACCGCCGTGGTCGGGTCGTTGACGCCCGGCGCGAGGCCCTTCAGGCCGATGTCGACGAGGACGCGGAACGCGTGACGGGGATCGTGGGCGAGCGTCGGCTCGGAGGCGAACGCGAGCGTGGGGCGCAGCGATTCCGGCCAGTCGGCGTCGGTTTCGCCGTCGACCCGCAGGAGGGCCGACCCTGCCGGGACGAACCGGCCGATCGGCACGAGCAGGCGGACCTGGCTGTCGCGCTCACGCGCCAGGGCCGCGAGGCGGGCCGCGTCGATCGCCACGAGCGTGCCGGGGCGGCCGTCGTGGGCGAGCACGCCCGGGCCGTCGACGAGGAAACGCTGCGTCGGTGGCGCATCGAAGTCGCCGTCCCAGCGGGCCGGCTCCGCGGTCTCGACGATGGCGATGCTCGTCGCGTCCGGTGAGGCGTCGGCCGGCCGCGGTGCGCCCTCCGGAGCCACGGAGTCGACCCCGGATCCGTCGGGCGCGGCGCCGAAGGGCAGCGGGTGCACGATCTCGAGTTCCCGCCGTGCCTGGTCGCCGACCACCGCGACGGCGTTCCCCACGCGGAGCGTGTTCGTGACGCGGTCGAGCATCACGACGAACCAGATCGCCGCGAGGATCGACCACGAGGTCGCCACGATCCCGAAGACGTCGTCGACGCTCTGTTCGTCGTCGCGCACGAGCAACGCGCCGATCGTCGAATAGACGAATGCCCCGAACGACAGCCCGAGCGCCCGCTTCAGCTGGCGGTCGCGGCGCAGGATGCCGACGAGCCTCGGCGACATCGCGATCGACGCGAACTCGACGGTGATGAACGAGATGGTGATCACGAACCCGGCGAGGGCGAGGGTGCCGCTGGCGACCGAGGTGAGCAGGGTCGCGTCGACCTCCGGGCCCGAGATGAGGTCGATGGTCGGCAGGAGCTCGGTGACGCCCACGAGCAGGAGGGCGACCACCACGTAGAAGGCGGGGACCAACCACAGACTCTCGCCGGCGAGGTGTCTCAGGCGGAAGCGGACGATGGGCACGGCACCGGGCGCGTGCAGCGTGGGGATGGTCATGGCCGGACGGTACGGGCGTTCGGGCCCGTCGCCCGGGCGCCGTGCGCATGGTCACTGGGCAAGCGGAAGCAGCGCGTGTGCGGGCGATATCCGCTAGTCCGGGCGGAGCGTGCGCTCCGCGAACGGTTACCGGAGCCGGCGCCGGTCGCGGTGCTCGCGGCGGTCGCCCTCGGTGGGCGTGTGCCGCTCCGGGGAGAGGTCCTGGGCGAGCTTCTCGAGCTCACCGTGGCGCTGCTCGATGAGGAGCTCGGCGTTGCGGCGCAGCGCCGCGAGGTTGCGCGGGCTGGCGTCGTCCATGGCCTCGGTGCAGCCCGTGAGCGGGATCTGGAACCGGTGGTTGCGCTCGCCGAGCATGCGGTGGAGCTGCTCCTGCACGATCGACGACGACGCGTCGAAGAACATGTCGATCATCGGCCGGGCCCAGCGCACCGCACCCCAGGTCGAGGCCTCTTCCCAGCGGAGGCGCTTGTTGAGCTCGCCGGTGCCGAGGCTCACGATCGTGACCGGCTCCTGCGGGCGCATGGTCGCGCCCTCGATGGCCGCCAGAAGTGCGGGGTTGTGGGCGACGATGCCGCCGTCGATCAGGGATCCCGGGGCATGCTTGCCGGGCGGGGTGAGACGCATCGGCGCGAAGTAGGTCGGGGCGGCGATCGTCGCCCGGGCCACCTGCCACAGCGCGCGGTCGTGGCCGGCGTCCTGCTGCGCGGCCCACGAGTTGAATCGCACGGGCGTGCGGCGCTCGACGTCGTAGGAGCAGATCATCAGGCCGGTGGTCGCGTCGCGCAGACGCACCGGGCCGCAGTAGTCGAAGAGGACCTCGTTGAGGGTTTCGTCGGAGTAGCGCGGGCGGGAGAACCCGAACCGCGTCCGCGCGGAGCGGCCGAGCGTGCGGCGGAAGATGCGCGCGCCCTCGCGCTCGAACAGGCCGGTGACCTCGTCGGCCGACCACCGGGCGCCCTTGTTGTCGCCGGGGACGGCGAGCGCGCACGCGACGAGGCCGCCGGCCGAGCTGCCGGCGATGAGGTCGAAGAGTTCGTGGGTGGCGTGACCGGAGAGGCGCTCGAGCTCGGCGAGCACGACGCCCGGGAGGAGTCCACGGATGCCGCCTCCATCGATCGCCAACACCCGCATGCCGTCCACGCTAGCTGAGGGGTCGGTGGGCAAGCGGTCGGGGTGCTCGTGCTGGGCGACGCATTGCACCGGAGACCGGGGTGGGGAATTGCACACGCGCTCACCCCGCGTGGAATCGGTGGTCCCCGCGGGTTTCACGGATACGATCCGCGGACCATGGGCGCCTTCGCAGACTCGAGCACTCCCGACCCGGTCGTCTCGACCCTCACGCTTCCGGATGGCGGCGAGCGGGTCGTGTGGCGGTGGGGCGTCGGCCGGCCGTTGCTCGTGATCCAGGGCATGAGCGGCACGCACGACCACTGGGGTCCGCAGCTCGTGGAACAGCTGCTCGCCGACGGTCGCTCGATCGTGTGCGTGAACCACCGCGGCGTCTACGGCACCGCGCGCCCCGAGCCGGGCTACGCGATCACCGATCTCGCCGACGACCAGGCGGCGGCCCTGGACGTGCTCGGGATCGACGAGCCGATCGACGTGTTCGGGATCTCCATGGGTGGCATGACGGCCATGGAACTCACGCTGCGCCATCCCGAGAAGGTGCGCACCCTCGGCCTCGGCTGCACGACGGCGGGCGGCGCCTTCATGACCCAGCCGAACCCGGCCGACATCCAGCGGCTGTTCGAGGCGCAGCAGTCGGGCGACAAGGACCTCGCGTTCCGCGCGGGGTTCGAGGTGAACTTCTCGGAGAAGTGGTGGACCGACGAGGCCCTCGTCCAGGAGTTCCTGCGGCTGTCGCTGCTCGCTCCCGTCCCGCTCTCCGTGGTGATGAGCCAGCTCCAGGCGATCGGCCAGCACGACGTCGGCGCCCGCCTCGGCGAGATCTCGGTGCCGACGGCGGTGATGCACGGCACGGTCGACCGGATGCTGCCCTTCCCGAACGCCACACCGATCCACGAGGGCATCGCGGGAGCCACCCTCGACGTCTTCGAGGACGCCGGCCACCTCTACTTCTGGGAGGAACCGCTGCGGGTCGCGGCGATCCTCGAGCAGCTCAGCACGCGCAGTTCCGAGCGTTCTCCCTCGACCACAGCCTGAGGGTTTGCCCGGGCGCGTAAGTGCCCACGGACACAGTTGTGGTGGATCGCGCCTAGGGTGATCACGGCACGCTCGGCGGCCGCTACCCGGCTGCCGGGCGGGCTCCTCGCTCGATGGTCGAACGTGCCGCAACACCCACCATTTCCCGCGTCCGCCGCCGCGTCGCGGGCCTCGCGCGCTCGCTCACCACGCCGCTGCTCCCGGACGACTACCTCGCGCTGATCAACCCGGCCTGGTCGGCGCGCGAACTGACCGGCACGGTCGTCGAGGTCCGCGCCGACGCCGACGGCGCGAAGACGATCGTCGTGCGACCGAACTTTCCCTGGCCCGGCCACCGGCCCGGCCAGTATCTGCGGATCGGGGCCGAGATCAACGGCATCCGCCACTGGCGGGCGTATTCGATCACGTCGGATCCGGGGCACCCGGACGGCTACGTCAGCGTGACGGTCAAGAAGGTCGAGGACGGCAAGATGTCGCCGTTCTTCACCGAGGTGTGCGAGGCCGGGGCGATGGTCTACCTGGGCGAGGTCGAAGGGGAGTTCGGCAAGGTCGACCCCGAGCGGCCGCGTCGCGGCAAGCTGCTCATGATCAGCGCGGGCAGCGGCGTGACGCCGATTCTCAGCCTCGTGCGCGATCTCGAGCGCAACGGCACCATCGACGACCTCGTGCACCTGCACGGATGCCGCACGCCCGAACACTTCATCTTCGGTGACCTGCTCCGTGCCACCGCCCGTCGCCACGAGGGGTACCGGCTCCACGAGCAGCACAGCGCCTCCGACGGTCGCCTCGATGCGGACCGGCTCGAGGCGCTCGTCCCGGACTGGCGCGACCGCGAGACCTATCTCTCGGGCCCACGCGAGATGATCGACGCGTTCCAGGACCACTGGGAGGCCGCGGGACTGGCGGAGGAGCTCCACGTCGAACGCTTCCAGCCGGTGATCGGGACCGGCGACGCCGAGGTGGGGACCGGCGGCACGGTGCGATTCCGCGTCACCGATGTCGACGCGACGTGCGATGTCGGGGTGTCGATGCTCGTCGGCGGCGAAGACGCCGGCGCGAAGCTCCCGTACGGCTGCCGGATGGGCATCTGCCACACGTGCGTCGGTCGGCTGCGCAGCGGCAAGGTCCGCGACCTGCGCAGCGGCGAGGTGCACGGCGAAGAGGGCGAAACCGTCCGAACCTGCGTCAACGCGCCCGAGGGCCACGTCGAGATCGAGCTCTGAGGAGAGACCATGAGCAAGACCGGACCGAGCACGAACGAGATCCCCGGCAAGGTCGACGGACGGGGAGGGCCGGGCGTGGCCTCGGCTGACCCGGCGGCGACGAACCCCCTCCACCGCCTCACCCCGGAGCAGATCGAGGAGATCGGCGCGAAGTTCGAGGCGATCCACGAGGAGGTCCGCGGCGACCTCGGCGCACGCGACGCGACCTATATCCGCAACCTGATCACGTTCCACCGGCGGCTCGCTGCACTGTCGAGGATCACGCTGACCGCGTCGCGGTACCCACCGGCCGCGGTGCTCGGCACCGTCGGTCTGTCGGTGGCGAAGATCCTCGAGAACATGGAGATCGGGCACAACGTGCTCCACGGGCAGTGGGACTGGATGAACGATCCCGCGATCCACTCGT
>JAVHXX010000255.1 GCA_031119595.1 Patulibacter sp.
AGCCGGGGCCGATCGTGAACCGCTTCGGGCCCGCGACCAAGCCGGCGTCCTGGAGGAGCGAGGTGAGGGCGTGGCCCGGCGCGGGTTCGCCGTCGATGCGTTCGAGCTGGAGGCGCTTGCGTGCGCTGCGGGCGTGGTCGACGAGGGCGCGCAGGGCCGGGCCGACGCGCTCGTCGAGGTGGTCGACGAGGATGAGGACACCCTTCAGGGACCGCTCGAGGTAGACGATCGGCTCACCGCCGATGAGCACGAGATCGGCGCCGGCGACCCGCTGCGGGCCGCGGGTGCGGCCCGAGCCGCGGGAGGGATCATCGCTGCGGTCGCTCTGCACGGCCTGCCGGACCTCGGCGGGGCTGAGCGCGGCCTTCGCGGCCTTCGCGGCGTGCTTGGCGTTCGTCGCGGCGGTCTTGCCGTTCCCGCTGGGCGTCGCGCTGCCATTGGCGCCCGCGCTGGCGGCGCCGACCGGGTGCGCGTGGCCGTCGTCGTCCCGCTTCGGCCAGGGCAGCAGGGCGCCGTAGGGCTGGGCCGGATCAACGGCGTCGAGCACGACCGGCGGACGGCGCTCGAGGGTCGAACCCTCAAAGGCGCGCAGGCGATCCACGGCGCCCGGGAGCGCGAACTGCGCGCCGCCGAGTCCCTCGACGAAATACCCGCGCCGGCAGACGCCGAGCGTCTCGAGGTCCGTGAAGGCCGGGTAGAGGGCGCTGAAGCCGCCGGGCACGCCCTCGGCGAGCACGAGCTCACGCGTCACGAGCCCGTGGCGCTCGAGGAGCAGTTCCGCGAGCGCGCGGTCGTGATCGCGGCGGCTCGGCTCGGGATCGAACAGCGGCGCCGCGAGCGACCAGCGGCCGATCGACTGCGCCGGCGCGTTGCCACGGCGCTGCGAGAAGCGGCGCCGCCCCGCGGTCGCCGAGGCCGCCTGCCGGACGCGGCCGGCCTCGGACTTCTTGCCCGCGCGCAGCGGCGAGAAGGCGTCGTTCGTGACCTCGCCGGCCCAGACCAGATCCCAGAGCGCCTCGTGGAGCTCGCTCGCCGGTGCCTCGGCGGCGACGAGCAGGTCGGTGAAGAAGCAGGCCCCGCCGGCCAGGCGCTCGCGGATCTTGTCGTGGAGGGCACCCTCGGGCGGGTCGATCGCGCGCGGCTGGCCGGGGACGACGGGCCGCCCGAGCAGGGGCGCGTCCTCCCGGAAGTAGAGCGCGACGCGGCCCGAGTCGCGGCCGAGCGCACCCGCCCCGACCCAGATGATCTCGCCGCTCGCGCAGAGCTGGTCGAGCCAGGCCTGCGAGTAGGCGCCGATCCGCCGCGGCAGCACGGCCGATTCCCACGCCGCGACCGGGAGCGCGAGGCCCTGCAGCGGCACGAGGACGTCGCGGAGGCGGTCGATGCCGGCACCGGCCGGGGCGTGGCGGTCGATGCCGTGCCAACTCGGCAGGAAGCTCGCGAGCGCACGCTGGTCGGACGGCTCGATCTCCTCGCGCAGCGCCGCGAGCGAGGCGCGCCGCAGTCGACGCAGCACCTCGGGGTCGCACCACTCGCGGCCCGTGCCGCCGGGCCGCAGCTCACCGCGGACGAGCGCGCCGCGGGCCTCGAGCCCGGCGAGCACCGCGGCCGGGTCGACCGCGTACCGCGCGTGGAGTTCGGCGGTCGTGAACGGCGCGTGCGTGGCCGCGAACCGCTCGATGAGCTTCTCGAGTGCCCCGTCGACCTTCACCAGCAGCCGCTGCGGCAGGAAGCTCGGCGGCACGACGCCGAGGGCATCGCGGTAGAGCCCGGCATCGTCGGTCGCGATCCACCGGTCCTCGCCGCCGATCCGCATCTGCACGGCGCGGCGATCCTCCGCGAGCTGTGCGAGCAGCTGCTCGGCCCGGGCCACCCCACCGGGCGGCACGCGCCGCGGCCCGGCGCCCGGCCCGTCGGCATCCGGTTCGTCGGCCACGTCCGGGTCCTCGAAGCCCTCGCGGGAGCCGGCCTCAGCCGTCACCCGCTCCCCCACCTCGGCCACGCTGAGGTCGCCGACGTGCCGCAGCACCTCCTGGAGCTCGTCGGCATCCCGCGCACGGGCACGCTCGCTGCGGTGCTGGAGGTCGTCCTCGACGGAAGCGACCGCACGGGCATCGAGCAGATCCCGCAGCTCCTCTTGGCCGAGCAGCTCCGCGAGGAGGTCACGGTCGAGCGAGAGCGCGGCGGCGCGGCGCTCGGCGTTGGGCTGGTCGCCCTCGTACATGTACGTGGCGACGTAGTCGAAGAGCAGCGAACTCGCCATCGGGCTCGCGCGGTCGGTCTCGACCTCGACCAGGCCGAGCTCGCGCGTGCGCAGCTTCGTGAGGATCTCGGTCAGCCCCGGCACGTCGAGGACGTCCTGGAGGCACTCGCGATACGTCTCGAGGATGATCGGGAACTGCGGGTGGCGGCGCGCGACCTCGAGCAGCGACTGCGCCTTGAGCCGCTGCTGCCAGAGCGGCGTGCGGCGCCCGGGGAACGCCCGCGGCAGCAGCAGCGCCCGGGCCGAGTTCTCCCGGAACCGCGATCCGAAGAGCGCGCTCGCCCCGAGCTCGCGTACCACGAGCTCCTCGAGCTGCTCGGGCTCGATGAGGATGAGGTCGGCGGTGGGGACCTCGTCGCTGTCGGGGAGGTGGAGGATGAGGCCTTCGTCGCTCCAGATGACGTCGGACTCGAGGTCGAGCTCCTCCCGGATCCGCGCGCCGATCGCGAGCGCCCACGCGGCATGCACGCGGCCGCCGAGCGGCGAGAGGAGCACGAGGCGCCAGTCGCCGATCTCGTCGCGGAAGCGTTCGAGGACGAGCGTGCGGTCGCTCGGGAGCACCGTGGTCGCGTCGCGCTGCTCGCGGAGGTACTCGACCAGGTTGCGGGCCGCGCGCTCGTCGAGGTCGTATTCGCCGGCGATCACCGCCGGATCCGCGTCGACGGCCTCGCGCGCGAACTTCCCGATCGCCTCGCCGAGCTCACGCGGACGGCCGACCGAGTCGCCACGCCAGAACGGGATCGCCCCGGGCACACCGGGCGCGGGCACCACGACGACGCGGTCGCGCTGGATCTCCTCGATCCTCCAGCTCGACGCACCGAGCAGGAAGGTCTGGCCGGCCCGGGCCTCGTGGACCATCTCCTCGTCGAGCTCGCCGACCCGTCGACCATCGGGCAGGACCACCGTGAAGAGGCCGCGGTCCGGGATGGTGCCGGCGTTGACGATCGCCAGCATGCGCGCGCCCTTGCGGGCCCGCAGGGTCCCGGCGACCCGGTCCCACACGAGGCGCGGCCGCAGCTCGCTGAACTCCGCCGACGGGTACCGCCCGTCGAGCAGGTCGAGGACGGCCTCGAGCGAGGACCGCGGCAGGTCGCGGTACGGATGGGCGCGCCGGATGAGCGCCTCGACGTCGTCGACGAGGACCGAGTCCGCGCTCGTCTCCTCCTCGCCCTCCTCCTTCTCCGTGACGGTCTCGCGGCGGCGCGAGGCGACGGAGTTGTCGGCGGCAGCCACGATCGCGACGATCTGCTGGGCGAGGACGTCGAGGGCGTTCTTCGGGATCGTGGTCGTCTCGATCGCGCCGGTGCGCATCCGCGACGCGACGACCGCGCACTCCAGGAGGTCGGCGCGGAACTTCGGGAAGATCCGGCCCTTCGCGGTCTGGTCGACGGTGTGGCCCGCGCGGCCGATGCGCTGCAGCCCGCGCGAGACGGACTTCGGCGACTCGATCTGGATGACGAGGTCGACGGCGCCCATGTCGATGCCGAGCTCGAGCGAGCTCGTGGCCACGAGGCACGGCAGCTCGCCGCTCTTCAGCAGCTCCTCCACGACCTGCCGCTCCTCGCGCGCGAGCGATCCGTGGTGGGCACGGGCGATCTCCGGCAGGGCGGCGCCTTGGTAGGCCGGGCCGCTCGGCGGCAGCGTGACCGGCTGCAGCTCGGCGGGATCGAGGGTCCGGCCCGTGCGCGGTGCGAGCGGATCGTCCTCGGGGCCGGCAGGGTCGCGCTCGGCGATCTCGCCGTCGTCGCCCTCGAGGTCCGACTTCACGATCCCCGGCTCGACCTCCGTCGACGACGCGAGCGCCCGCTCGGCCTCGGCGGCGTCACGGCGATCGCGGGCGAGTTCGTTGATCCGCAGTGCCACGCGCTCGGCGAGCCGGCGGTTGTTCACGAACACGAGCGTCGAGCGGTGTTGCTCGACGAGGTCGAGGATCTCCGGGTAGATCGCCGGCCAGATCGACTTGCGCGTCGACTCGCTGCCCTGCACCGGGGACGGGGCGAGCGGGTCGGCGAGTTGGTCGGTCGACTGCTCCGGCTCGACCATCGACTCCACCGGCACGTGGATCTGGAGGTCGAGCTTCTTGCGCTCACCCGTCTCGATGACCTGGCAGGCGCGGTCGGTGCCGACGAGGAACCGGCCGACCTCCTCGAGCGGACGCTGTGTCGCCGAGAGGCCGACGCGCTGCGGCCCACCCGCCACGAGTTTCTTGAGCCGCTCGGTGCCGCCGGGGAGCGGCACGCCACCGGGCAGATGGGCCAGGGCGGGGTCGAGCTGGTTCCAGCGCTGCTGCGCGGCGAGGCGCTCCATCGTGAGGGCCATGTGGGCGCCGCGCTTCGTGCCGGCGACGGCGTGGATCTCGTCGACGATCACCGCCTCGACGTGCGTGAGGAGCTCCTGTGCGCGTGAGGTGAGCAGCAGGTAGAGCGACTCGGGCGTGGTGATGAGGATGTCCGGGGCGCGGCGGAGCATCCGCGCGCGCTCCTTCTGCGAGGTGTCGCCGGTGCGCAGGCCGACCTCGAGCTCGGCGCCCGTCGCCTGCTGGATCCCCGCGAGCGGGGCGCGCAGGTTGCGTTCGACGTCGTACGAGAGCGCTTTCAGCGGACTCACGTAGACCACGCGGACCTTGCGGTCCTCATCGCCCTGGGGCGACGCGGCGAGCCGGTCGAGGGCCCAGAGGAAGGCGGCGAGCGTCTTGCCGGCACCGGTCGGGGCCGAGATCAGCACGTGTTCACCGCTGGCGATCGCGGGCCACGCCGCCTGCTGCACCTTCGTCGGCGACCGGAACGCGCGCCCGAACCAGTCGCGGACCGGCTCCGTGAACGCCGCCATGGGATCGACGCCGGGCTCGGCGGCCGGCGGCCGCTCGATGAGATCCCGCGTGGCCATCACTCCAGACTACGAGCCGGACGCTGCCGCGGCCCACGATGACCAGGGCCGCACCGCGCGACGAAACGGCCACAGCACGACCGAACCGCCGCGCGACACCGCCACGCCGCCGCACCGCGCGACGAAACGGTCACGGGACGACCGAACCGCCGCGGAGTGTGCGGGTCTGGGCCGTCTGGCCGGGGCCGTTCGCCGAACGGTCGGCAAGCCGATCGGCCGGAATTTCGTGCCACGAATGGAAAGAAGCGGACTCCAATGCCCGGAAATGCTTACGGGAATGGCGGTTCCAGCTGCGAGTCGCACCGTATCGGCCCGATTTCTCGGCGAAAACCGAGACATACCGCGTTCGCATGGACTCGGAATGCGTCCGTCCAGCACCCGGCCAGCAGGGTTTAGCTGATGGGACCAGTTGCCGAGGACTTGACCAACGGCTGCTCCGGCAGCGGGGCGACGCCACGGAGGCGCCGCCCAGCAACCAAGCCCACACAGGCACACCATGGATTCCACCTCTTCAACCCCGGTCAAGAACAGCGTGCCGCCGCCAGCGGCCAAGCATGCCGCGCCGGCCGCGCCGGCGGCCCCTGCGTCCGTCCCGCAACCGAAGACGTCGAAGTCCAAGTCCGCGCTCAGCCTCCCGAAGCTCGAGAAGCGCGCGAAGGCCCCGAAGGCGCCCAAGGCCGCGAAGGCCCCGAAGACCGCCAAGCCCTCCAAGGCCGCGAAGGGCTTCAAGCTCCAGCGCTCGCGCACCGCTCCCGCCATCGCACCGACCGCTCCGGTCGTCGAGGCTCCGGTCGCCGCAGCGGCGCCGATCGCCACGCAAGCCGCACCGGTTGCCGAGGCCGCCCTGATCTCCGCGCCGCCCGTCGGTGAGACCGTCGAAGCGTTCGAGGCCGCACCGAAGCGCGCCCGCGGACGCGCCCTCACCCTCGATGCCGACCTGTCGCTCCCGTCGACCCGTGAGCTCGTGCTCATGGTCGCGTACATCGTCGGGTACGTCGCCCTCGCCGCCTGGGGCATGCAGCTCGCGGACGGCAACGGCATCACCCCGTGGTACCCGGCCGTCGGCCTCGCCGTCGGCGCCGCCACCCTCGGCGGCAGCCGCTGGGTCGCCCCGACCTTCATCGGCGCCGTCTTCGCCGCCCTGCTCGACGGTGGCACGATGGCCGCATCGATCGTCCTCGCCGTGCTCATCGCCGTCGGGTACACCGCCGCCGGCGTCCAGCTCAGCCGCGTCACGAACGCGCACCGCCCGCTCACCCGTGTGACCGACGCCTGGTGGTTCATCGGCCTCGCGATCGTCGGCGCGCCGCTCGCCGTGAGCACGCTCGCGGTCGGCTACTTCACCGTCTTCGAGGGCTCACCGGCCAACGCCTACGCCTCGATGGTCCGCACGTTCGTCCTCGGGGACGCCCTCGGCGTGGCCT
>JAVHXX010000256.1 GCA_031119595.1 Patulibacter sp.
GTACATGCCGGAGGCCTCGTCGCGGATGATCGTGCCCTGGCGGACCTCGATCACGCGGCGGCGCATCTGGTCGACCATGTGGTGGTCGTGGGTCGCCACGAGGACGGTCGTGCCGGCGCGCTGGATGCGGTACAGCAGCTGCATGATGCCGATCGACGTCTTCGGGTCGAGGTTGCCCGTGGGCTCGTCAGCCAGGAGCAGCGGCGGGTGGTTCACGAACGCGCGCGCGATCGCCACGCGCTGCTGCTCGCCACCGGAGAGCTGGTCCGGGTACTGGTGGAGCTTCGTCGAGAGGCCCGTGAGACGGAGGACGTCCGGGACCTTCGCGCGGATCTCCTTGCGGCCCGCGCCCGTCGCCGACAGGGCGTACGCGACGTTGTCGTACACGGTGCGGTTCGGGAGGAGCTTGAAGTCCTGGAAGACGATGCCGAGGTTGCGGCGGTAGTACGGGATGCGCTTGCGCGTGATCTCGGAGAGGTCGCGGCCGGCGACGGTGATCGTGCCGGAGGTCGGCTCGTCCTGCTTGCCGAGGAGGCGCATGATGGTCGACTTGCCCGAGCCCGTGGAGCCGACGAGGAAGACGAACTCACCGCGGCGGATGTTGAGCGTCGCGTCTTCCAGGCCGATCGTGCCGTCCGGGTAGTGCTTCGTGACGCTGCGCAGCTCGATGACGTTGCGCGGATCGTGCGGCAGCGCGGCGGAGCGTGCAGGCGGACCCACCGGCGACATCTGCCGGCGGCGGCGTGCCGGCAGGCGGCGGGAGTTAGAGCTCTCGATCGAGGAAGCCATCGTGTGCAAGGTACTGGCACCAAGGGTGTTTCACCCCCACCTGCAGCGAGTGTTGCAGCGGCCGCGCGACCGGTTCCGGCCACTCAACGCCCTCCCCCGACCCGGTATGGCGTCCAGGATTCCGCGTGGTGTCACCCGCCCGCGCTAGCGTGCTGGCCGTGTCGTTCGTCATCTCCTCCTCCGTTGCGCCCAAGGGCCTGCCGATCCACAAGGTCACCCTGCCTGGCACGCGCGCGCTCACGATCATGGTCGCGTTCGACGCCGGCTCCCGCGCCGAGCGCCCCGAGGAGAACGGCATCGCGCACTTCCTCGAGCACCTCGTCTTCAAGGGTGGCGAGAAGTACCCGCACTACCGCGACGTCAACGGCACCGCGGAGCGCATGGGCGGCGTGCTCAACGCCTTCACCAGCCAGGACCTCGTCGCGTTCCACATCACGGTGCGTGCCGAGCGTGCGCCCGAGGCCCTCGACCTCCTGACCGACTTCGTCGGCCGCCCCACGATCGACGCCGACGAGCTCGACAAGGAGCGCGGCGTGGTGATCCAGGAGATCCAGCGCGCCGACGACCAGCCGTCGTCGCTCGCCAGCGACCTGATCGACAAGGCCGCCTTCGGCGACCACCCCCTCGGCCGCACGATCCTCGGTCCCGAGGAGCACCTGCGCACCTTCACGCGCGACCAGATCGTCGCCTTCCGCGACCGTCAGTGGGCGCCCTCGCGCGGCGGTGCCTACATCGTCGGCAACCTCGACCACCTCCCCGACGACGCTGCCCTCGGCGAGCTCTTCGACCGCTTCCCGGCGCCGGGCAAGCCCGCCGCGAACCTCGCCGTGCCGGACCTCCAGATCCGCACGCTCGTGGGCGAGCGCGACACGAACCAGTCGCACCTGCGCCTCGCCTACCAGCCGCAGATCGACGCGAAGGATCCGCGCCAGCGCGCGGCGCTGCGCCTCTACGGCAGCATCCTCGGCGGTTCGATGAGCTCGCGGCTCTTCGACGAGCTCCGCGAGCAGCGGGGCCTCTGCTACTCCGTGTGGGGCTTCGAGCACGTCCACTCGGACGGCGCCCAGCTCGCGCTCGGCGCGGGCCTCGAGTCCGGCAAGGCCGTCGAGGCCTACCGCCGCATGCGGGAGATCGTCAACGAGCTCCGCGAGGACGGCCCCACCGCCGACGAGCTCGAGCTCGCCCACGCCTACGCGACCGGCCGTCACATCCTCGGCACCGAGTCCTCCGGCGCGGTGGCGCGGCTCGCCGCGTCGCAGTCGATCATCTTCGAGGAGCCGATCGACCCCGACGGCATCGTTGAGCTGCTCGACTCGATCACCCTCGACGAGGTCAAGGCGATCGCCCAGACCATCCCGGACGAGGCCGCGGTCGCCTGCGTCGGCCCGCACACCGCCGACGAGTTCGACTGGGCCGCGTAGGCATGGACGGGCCACGTCGATGACCCGCGGGTCGCTGATCGACGAGGTCTGGGCCACCGGCCCGGACTGGCCCACCGAGGTCCGCGTGCTGCCGGACGGCGGCGCGGACCTCATCTGGACCGGCGACCAGCTCGTAGTCGCCGGGCCGGACCAGGTCGCGCGGATGGTCCGCGCCGACCCGTCACGGCCGGCGTGCGGCGTGCGGTTCCTGCCCGGCGCCGCGCGGGCGATGTTCGGCTGGTCCGGCGAAGCCCTGGTCGATTCGGTGGTGCCGGCGGCCCAGGTGCTCGGCGCCGACGAATCCGGTCGGCTGAGCCAGCGCCTCGCGGCTGCTCCGCCCGACGGGCGGCCCCGGCTCCTCGCCTCCTGGGCGGTGAGCGACGCCCGCGCCGCGGCGCGCCGTGATCCGGCCGTCGCCCTCACCGCCGACCTGCTCGCCCGCGACCCCAAGCTGCGGGTCGCCGAGCTCGCCGACCGCGCGGGCTACAGCGACCGCCAACTCCGCCGCCGCGTGCAGGCCGAGGTCGGGTATGCGCCCAAGCGCCTCGCGCGCATCCTCCGCCTCCGGCGCGTGGTCGCGCTGGCCCGCCGGGATCCGTCGCTCTCGCTCGCGGACGCGGCGTTCGCCGGCGGATTCGTCGACCAGGCGCACCTCTCGCACGAGTGCAGCGAGCTCGGTGGCGCCCCGGCCGCGGTCGTGCTCGGCCGCTGAGTCTGCTGGGTCCGCCGACGGCGCATGCCTTGCGCCCACGGCGGTCGGCCCGGCCCGTCGTGCCTCGTACGTCCGATTTCCACAAGACCGCGCCGCCACGGCGCGGGAGGATGGTGGCAAGCCAACGCAAGGAGCACCCCGTGCCTGCCATCACCCTCAACCTCAGCTGGATCATCGTGTACGTGCCGGAGATCGACCGCGCGCTCTCGGCCTACGAGGCGGCGTTCGGCCTCACCCGCGCGTTCATCACGCCGGATGAGACCTACGGCGAGCTCGACACCGGATCGACGACCCTCGCCTTCGCGCACGACGACCTCGGGCCCACGAACTTCCCGGGCGGCCCGCAGCGGCCCGCCCTGACCGACAAACCCGCGAACCTCGAGCTCGCGTTCACCACGGACGACGTGGCAGCCGGTGTGGCGCAGGCCGTGGCCGCCGGGTTCACCGTCCTCTCGGACCCCACGGAGAAGCCGCACGGCCAGACGGTCGCGTACGTGCGTGACCCGTGGGGCACGCTGATCGAGATCGCGACGCCGATCGGCTGAGCCGCGGCGCGGCGCCGGCTACTCGCCGACGAGCGGGATGCCGGCGTCGCGGCCGATCGAGACCATCCGCTCGATCGGGATGCGGGCCTTCTCGGCGAGCTCGGCCGGCACCTTCACGTCGCCGGTCATGTCGCGGAGGGCGTCGCGCAGCTTCGGCAGCGTGATCATCTTCATGTAGGTGCAGGCCGCCGCCTCGTTCGCGGCCACGAACTCCGTGCCGGGCGACGCCTGGCGCAGGCCGTGGAGCATGCCGACCTCGGTCGCGACGATCGCGGTGCGGTGCTCGCCACTGGCCGCCTGCTCGGCGGCGTAGTCGAGCATCCCGCCGGTCGACAGCATGTGCACGCCCTCGGTGTCGACGTCGCCGCTGGCCACGTACTCCATGACGGACGTCGAGCAGCCGCACTCGGGGTGGATGAGGAAGTCGGCGTCCGGGTGCTCGCTGCGCACCTTCTCGATGTCGCTCGGGCGGATCCCGGCGTGGACGTGACACTCGCCGTCCCACAGGTGGAGGTTCTTGTGGCCCGTCATCTTCGCGACGTACGAGCCGAGGAACATGTCGGGGCCGAAGAGGATCTCCACGTCCGGGCCGTGCTCGGCGACGATGTGCTCGATCACGGCGACCGCGTTGCCGCTGGTGCAGCAGTAGTCGGTGAGGGCCTTCACCTCGGCGGTCGTGTTGACGTACATCACGGTGATCGCGCCGGGGTGCTTCGCCTGCCAGCCGCGGAGCTGCTCGGCGGTGATCGAGTCGGCGAGCGAACAGCCCGCGTCGACATCGGGGATGAGGACGGTCTTGTCGGGGCTGAGCACCGAGGCGGTCTCGGCCATGAAGTGCACGCCGCAGAACACGATCACCGGCTCGGTGACCTTCGCGGCCTCCTGCGAGAGGAAGAGCGAGTCACCGATGATGTCGGCGACGCCCTGCACCTCGGGCAGTTGGTAGTTGTGCGCGAGGATCACGGCGCCGCGCTCGGCGGCGAGCGCGCGGACCTCGGCGGAGAGCTCGGTGATCTGATCGGGGGTGAGCTGCGCGGGAGCAGCGGCTGGGGCCATCGGGAGATCGATCATGGTCTCGGTCCTCGGCTGGTGCGGGGTGGCGTCGGCGAAGGAGCGTCCGACCCCTCGGAGCATAGGGCGCAGCCTCAGATCTCGATGTGTGAGGCGTTCCCGGGCCGCGTCTCAGTCGACGTCGATGAGCATCGACAAGTCGAGGGCCGGGGCGGAGTGCGTGAGCGAGCCGAGCGAGAGCAGGTCGACCCCGGTCTCGGCGACGGCGCGGAGCTTCCCGATCTCGAGGCCACCGCTGGCCTCGGTGATCGCCTTGCCCTGGCAGCGTTCGACGGCCTCGCGGAGGGTGCCGAGGTCCATGTTGTCGAGGAGCACGCGGGGCGCGCCGGCGGCGAGGGCCTCGTCGAGTTCGGCGAGGTCGCGGACCTCGCATTCGAGCGGCAGGTCGGGCGCGGTCTCGCGGGCGGCCTTGATCGCCTTCGTGATCCCTCCGGCGACGGCGGCGTGGTTCTCCTTGATGAGGACCATGTCGAACAGGCCGATGCGGTGGTTCGCGCCGCCCCCGTCGAGCACGGCACGCTTCTGGAGGTGTCGCATGCCGGGCACCGTCTTGCGGGTGTCGATGATCTGGGCGCCGGTCCCTTCGACCTCGGCGACGCACCGGGCCGTGAGCGTGGCGACGCCCCCGAGCTGCTGGAGGAAGTTCAGGGCCGTGCGCTCCGCGGCGAGCAGGGCGCGGGCGTCGCCGCGGGCCTCGAGGACCGGGCCGCCCTCGCGCCACACGCCGGGGCCGGCGAGCAGTTCGATCTTCACGTCGGGGTCGCAGGCACGCAGCGTGGCGACGGCACAGTCGAGCCCGGAGAGCACGCCGGGCGCCTTCTGCACCACGCGGGCGGTGGCCGTGGAGCCGGCCGGAACGGTCGCCTCGGCCGTCACGTCGCGGTCGCCGATGTCCTCGGCGAGGGCGATCGCGACCTCGCGGTTGAGCTCCTGCTGGAGCAGGCCGTCGTGTACGCCCGTATCTGCCACGGCGCGAGCGTACGCCATGGTGACGGTCGGCGTGGTTTCGGCTTCACCGTGCCGTCACCGGGAGCGGACCGCGTGCGACCGCACCGCCCACCGATCGCCTCGTTCCGGGACCCGTGTCCCCCGCCGGTCGTGGCGCGTGCCCCGATGCGCCTGGCGCCGATGGGTCATCCGTCGAGCCGGGCGCACCGGGCGCCATGACGGCGTCATGGCTCGCAACCCTGGGACTCCGTCCAATGTGGTTCGCCCAGCTGCGATGCAGGGTTCACCGAGACCGCGCCAGAATGAGCGCTCGGGCAGGCGTGTCGCTTCAGCCCAGCGGCCTTCGTGCCGATTTCTTACAAGGCGCTCCCCCTCGTGTCCCCCGTCACCCACATCCGACCGTTCCTGCTGGCACTCCTCGCCTTCCTGGGCGTGGCCGCTGCGGTGCCCGCGGCGTCGATGGCGGTCGTGGCCGGTAGCGCCCCTAACGGCATCCGGCCCGCGGGCCATTCCGACGCCGACCCCGCCGCGCGCTACAGCGAGTTCCCGTGGACCGTTGCGATCGTCGCTCGGGACGGCACCGCCCTGTCGCAGTTCTGCGGCGGCACGCTCATCGACGACACCCACGTGCTGACGGCCGCCCACTGCATCGACCCGGGCGGCGACAACCAGGCGACCCCGGACTCGATCGACGTGATCGTCGGCCAGTCCGACCTCATAGCCGGGTGCACCCCAAACACGACCACGTACCCGCCGTGCACCGCGACTGACAACACCGCGCAGGTCGGCACGCGCATCCATGTGTCCGATATCAGCCTCGACGGCCTCGCGAACGTGTCGTACTTCTACTACGACGTCGCGATGCTGACCCTCGCCGACAAGATCCCGGACGCGTTGCACTCGGCGATCGTGCAGCCGGTCGCCGTCGGTGCGGACAACACGGTGGGCAGCTCCCCGTCGGATGCCCCGGATTCGTGGGGTCCCGAGACCGCCGTGAGCGTCTTCGGGTGGGGTCTGCTCGCCCCCAGCGATCCGGCCTGCATGGCCCCGTGGGTGCTGCGCATGGGCAGTCTC
>JAVHXX010000257.1 GCA_031119595.1 Patulibacter sp.
CCTAGGCGCCGCCGCCGGCCGCGGCACCCCGCCGCGGCCGCACCGCCACCCCACGCCGCCTCGGCGCGCCGGGGTGGCGTGGCCCGCCTGCAGGGTCGATACGGTTGCGCCGTGCGCTCTCCCCTGCACCGCGGGCCGATCGTCGTCGCCCTGGCCGTCGCCGCGGCGGTCGCTCCGGCCACGGCCTCCGCCGCCACGGAGGCGCAGACCATGGCGACGCTGCGCTCGATCGTGAAGGCGATGCCGGGCGGCACGAGCGTTTACGCCCACGAGGCCGCCACGGACACCACCCTCGTCACCCGCACGCCGTCGGTCGCGCGCGTGCCCGCGTCGGTGACGAAGCTCTTCACCACCTCGACCGCCCTCATCCTCGACGGGCCGGCGACGAAACTCACCACCTCCGTGCGGATGGTGGGCGACCTCGAGGGCGGCGTCCTCGACGGCGACCTGATCGTGAAGGGCGACGGCGACCCCGGCCTGCGCCTCGACCAGCTCGCCCAGCTCGCCACCGCCGCGCGCGACGCAGGGATCACGAAGATCAGCGGGCAGCTCCGCGCCGACCTGAACGGCTGGACCGCCCAGCAGGGCACGCCGCTCACGAACGGCGCCTACAACCGCGAGATCTCGGGGCGGCTCGGCGCCCTGGTCACGCTGCGCGGGTACGCCTCCGCGACCACTGTCGACCCGGCCAAGCAGGTCCTCGTGAAGTTCCGCGCCGCGCTGAAGGCGGCGGGCATTAGCGGGTCGATGCCGATCGGCCTGCCGACCAGCGCGGGCTCCGACAGCACCCTCGTCGGGCAGACCCCGTCGGCGACGGTCGCGCAGCTCGTCGCCTCGACGCTCGCTCCGTCCGACAACTTCTACGCCGAGATGCTCCTGCGCGGCGTCGGTGCCCGCCACGGCGGCGCCGGGACCACGGCGGCCGGCCTCGCGATCGAGAAGACGACGCTCGCGAAGCTCGGGGTCACGGAGAAGCTCTACGACGGCTCAGGGCTCAGTCACAGCAATCGCGTCACGCCCACGATGGTCGTGAGGCTGCTCGATCAGATGGCGAAACGGCCCGAGGCCAAGGCGCTGCGCACGGGCATGGCGCTCGCCGGGTCGACCGGCACCGTCGCGGGGCGCATGCGCGGCACCGCCGCGGCCGGCCGGTGCAGGCTGAAGACGGGCACGCTGTCGAACGTCTCCGCGCTGGCCGGGTACTGCACCACGCTCGGGCGCCGCGAGGTGACCTTCGCGGTGATCAACAACACCACCTCGGTCGCGACCGCCCGCACCATGCAGGACCGGGTCGCCTCGGCGCTCGCGAGCTGGAGCGACCCGCCCGAAACCACCGCCGCCACCACCCCGGCGACCACGCCGCAGCCCAAGGCGACCACCCCGGCGACGTCGCCCACCGGCGGCGTCTGACCGGCGCGGTTCCTACCGCCCACACACCGCAGGCACGCCACCGCCCGGTACGAGTGTCCGCGGGGGAGCGGAGATCGCGCACATTGGCGCGCTCGCCCTCCAGCGATCCGTAATCCGGTCCGATGGTGGGACGAGCGATCCTCTCCCAGGTCGCTGCTTCCCCTTGCCGACCCACCGCCAGCTCGACCCCACCGCGCCCACACGCTGGAACCTGCCGCGCGTGCTCGGTGGCCGTGGTCGTCCTGCCACGGACCCGAGCGACGGCGCGGCCGACCGGCACGACCTGCTCACCGGCGCCGGAAACGGCCACGCCTGGACCGAGGCCCTCGACGCCGTCATCTCCGACTGGGCCTCGCTGCCGATCACGATGGTGCGGATCGCCCTCATGACGCCCCTCCCCCAGGCGGCCGCCGCGGACCGCAACGAGCACGACCCGGACCGCAACCTCGTGCTGGCCGCCGTGCACTGGCAGGAGACGCTGCGTCCCGGCGACCACCTCGCGCGGCTCGACGGCTCGGAGTTCGGCATCCTGCTGCCCCGCTGCGGCGGCAGCGCCGCCGAGGCCGTCGTGCAGCGCCTGATCCGTGCGATCCCCGACGGCGTGATCTCGGCCGTCGGTATCGCCACCTGGGACGGCGACGAGAGCGCCGAGGCGTTCCAGGCCCGCGCCGAGGCCGACCTCGACCGGCACCGTCATCGGCTCGTCGACGACCCCTTCGACGATCCGGCCCGCGTCGCCGCGGCCCGTGCCACCGGCCTCGCGACCCGGAGCACCTACGCCGAGTTCAACGAGGTCGCCTCGAGCGTCGCGTGGCTGCTCTCCACACCGGTCGCCGTCATCACCCTGTTCGACGAGGACTGGCAGCACTTCATCGGCGCGCACGGCGTCGCCGAGGGCGGCGGCCCGCTCGTCGGCACGCCAGCCGACGACGCCATCTGCCGCCAGACCATCTCGACCGGCCGACCCGTCGTCGTCAACGACACCCGTCGCCACCCCGTCCTCCAGCACGTGCCGCCGGTGACCGACCTCGGTGTCGTCGCGTGCGCGAGCGTGCCGATCACCGTGGCCGACGACCTCGTGATCGGCAGTGTCTGCGCGATGGTGCGCGAGCACCGCACCTGGACCGCCGACGACGTCGCCCTGCTCAAGCTCACCGCGAAGCGGATCGCCGAGCGGCTCGAGACCGTGCCGGAGCAGGCCGCCGCCTGAACCGGGCCGCCGAGCCGCGGGCGCGGCGTCGGGCGTCAGAGCCAGCCGAGTTCGTCGGCGCGGCGCGCGGCCTCGATGCGGTTCGCGGCGCCCGTCTTGCCGATCCCCGAGGACAGGTAGTTGCGCACCGTCCCCTCGGAGAGATGGAGCGACTGCGCGACCGCCGTGACGGTCGATCCGTCGCTCGCGGCTCGGAGGACGTCCTGTTCACGAGGCGTGAGCGGGTTCTCGCCCGCGGTCAGCGCTGCGGCCGCCAGCTGCGGGTCGACGACCCGCTCACCGCCGACGATCCGTCGGATCGCTGCCGCGAGATCGGACGCCGGCCCGTCCTTGACGAGGAACCCGCTGGCGCCGGCCTCCATCGCACGCCGCAGGTACCCGGGGCGGCCGAAGGTCGTGAGCATGAGGACCTTCGTCGCCGGCGCCGCCGCCCGCAGCTGCGTGGCCGCCGCGATCCCGTCGAGGCCGGGGAGCTCGATGTCGAGCAGGGCGACGTCGGGGCGGTGCTCCCGCACGGCGTCGACGATCTCGTCGCCGCGGCCGACCTGACCGACGACCTCGAGGTCGCCTTCGAGTTCGAGGAGGGCGGCGAGCGCACCGCGCACCATCGCCTGGTCCTCGGCGAGCAGGAGCCGGATCATCCGGCCATCCTGCCGCACCGGGCGGAGGTCAGCGGGACACCTCGGCACGCAGGACGAAGCCGCCCGTCGGGGCGTCGCCCGCGCTGAGCGTGCCGCCGACCGCCGCCAGGCGCTCGGCGAGGCCGCGCAGCCCGTTGCCGTCGGACCCGGCAGCGTCCGGTTGGTCGGGCCCGCCGATCACGTGAACGGGCGTGCCGATCCCCCGACCGTCGTCGACGAGTTCGACCACCACCGAGGATGGCGTGTGGCGCACGGCGATCGCGCAACGCCCGGCGCTGGAGTGGCGCAGCACGTTCGTGACGCCCTCGCGCATCACGAACGCGAGCGCCTCCTCGCCGGCCGCGGGCAGCTGCTCGGTGGGCCGTTCGACCTCGACGATCAGGCCGGCCCCGCCGAGGGTCGCCTCGGCCGCGGCGAGCTCCGCCGCGAACGGCCGCACGCGGTAGCCCGCGACCGCCTCGCGGACGTCGGTCATGGCCGACCGTGAGAGCTCCTCGACCGCCTTGATCTCCGCCCCGGCCCTGTCGATCTCGCCGCGCTCGACGAGCCGCGCCGCGAGCTGGCTGCGCATCGAGATGACGGTGAGCGAGTGGCCGAGGACGTCGTGCAGGTCGCGGGCGATACGGACGCGCTCCTCGGCGGTCGCGAGGCGCTGGGCGTCCATGCGGGCGGAGTGCAGCTCCCACATCACCACGCGCATGCGGCGGATGCCGAGGGTGATCGCGCCGGCCATGAGCGTGGAGAAGGCCGTCGAGAGCAGATCGCTGGTGTCCGAACGGGTGCTGCCCATGAGCGGCGCGATCGGCTCGATGACGGTGACCGCGGCGACCGCGGCGAGGATCCCCCACCGCGCCGACCGCCCCGGCAGCACCACGGCCGCGATCGGGGACAGGAACACCAGCGTCGCGACGCCGGGCTCACCGACCACGAGCACGCACAGCAACGAGGTCGCCACGAGCAGCGCGACGAGACGGATCGCCCGGTCGGACGAGCGGTCGTTCCAGCCCCGCGCGGGCGTCCAACCGTCGCGGGCGCCGCGGTCCCAGCCGACGATCAGGGTCGTCACGTAGAGCACGACGAACGCCGCCAGCAGGGCCACGCCGAGCACCTGTCGGGCGAGCGGATGGTGGTGCTCGTCGACGGCATGCGCGAACGCCGGCGCGAGGTAGATCAGCCAGACGCTCCCCCACACCGCGCCGGCCTTCGGGTTCGTGCGGAGTCCCTCCGGGAGCGAGTACCCGAAGGGCGACACGACCCCGACGTGGTCCGGGCGGAAGCCGTCGTCGACGAGGTGGTCGTCGGCCGGGTCGTCCGCACCGCGGCCGCGGTCACCGAGCGGCGAGGCACCGCCCTCGACCCTGCGGAAGGGCGAGAGCGGTGCGAAGAACGACGCCTCGAACAGACGGCGCCGGTTCGGATCCGTGTGCGGATCAGCGGACACGCGTGCCCTTCTGCCAGGCCTTCGCCGCCAGGAGCGCGAACACCGCGCTCCACGCGAGCAGGATCCCGAGCGAGCCGACCGGGAACGCGGTGCCGTTCACGATCGCGCGGCCGATCTGCAGGATGCCGTGGCTCGGCAGCTCCTTGGAGATGTCGGCGAGCCAGGTCGGGAACTGGTCGGTCGGGACCCACAGACCACCGAGTGCGGACATCGTCAGGTAGGTGAGGATCGTCGCGCCCTGGGCGGTGTCCGGCCGCTTCACGGCGGCGCCGAACGTGAGGCCGATGAGCCCGAAGCAGAGCGCGCCGAGCGACATCGCGACCACGAGCTCGACGAGCGTGACCACCGACAGGTGCGAGCCGCTGACCGCCCCGACGGTGCCCACGACCAGGGCCCCGGCGGCGGCGAGGGTGAGGGCGACGGCGAGCTTCGCGACGACGGCGGCGTTCGCCGGCAGCGGCGTGGCCGAGAGCTGACGCAGCCAGCCCGTGGCGCGCTCGTTCGCGAGCGGCGGGCCCGAGGCGAGCAGCGCGCCGCCGATCGCGCCGTAGGCGACCATCGAGGCGAGCACGGCGCGGTGCACCTCGAGGGGCGTGTCCGTGGTGCTGTCGGTGGTCGAGAAGAGCACGTACATCATCACCGGGATCGCGCTCGTGAAGAGGATCGCCCGCGGGTTGCGGAGGGTGCGCTTCAGTTCGAGGCGCAGGTACGGGGTCATCGTCGCGGCGCTCATCGGGTCAGCTCCAGGTTGGCATGGTCGGTGGCGGTTCGGCCGTCCTGCGAGGCGAACGCGGCGTTGGCGTCGCGCGCCGCGCGCCCGGCGACATCGCCGCCGCCCGGGGTCCCGCCCCGCCAGCCGCCCTCGGCCAGCGCGAGGAACGCGTCCTCGAGAGCCGTCTCGCGGACCTCGATCCGGGAGGCCTCCGGGTGCGCGGCGAGGAGGGTGCGGATCGCCCGGTCGCTGTCGGTGCAGCGCAGGAGCGTGCGCCCGTCCGGCTCGTCGATCGCGCTCGCGACCCCGGCCAGGCCGGTGAGCTCGGCCGCGACCGCGTCCGGGACGTACGCGCGGATGAGGTTCTGGCCGCCGAGCTTCGCGACCTCCGCCGGCGTGCCGCTCGCGACCACCCGGCCACCGGCGAGCACGACGACGCGGTCGGCGATCGCCTGGGCCTCGTCGAGGTGGTGCGTGGCGAAGAGGACGCCGCGACCCTCGGCGGTCTGCGTGCGCAGCGCCGTCCAGAAGGCGCGCCGTGCCTCGGGGTCCATCGCGGAGGTCGGCTCGTCGAGCACGAGCAGGGTCGGGTCGCCGACGAGCGCGAGGGCGAGCCGCACGCGCTGGGCCTGGCCACCGGAGAGCGCGTCGCTCTTGCGGTCCGCGAGGTCGGCGGCGCCGGCCATCGCGAGGGCAGCCGCTGGCTGGATCGGCTTCGGGTACAGCGCCGCGAACATGCCGACGAGCTCGCCGACGGTCGCGTTCGCGGGCAGCCCCGCATCCTGCAGCATCGCGCCGACGAGCCCCGCACGGACCGCCTCCCGTGCGCCGCGACCGCAGACGCGGGCCGTGCCCTGGTCCGGGTCGAGCAGTCCGAGCAGGATCGACACGGTGGTCGACTTGCCGGCACCGTTCGGCCCCAGCAGCGCCACGGCCTCGCCCGGCCCGACCTCGAGGTCCACTCCGCTCAGCGCGGCGACCTCCCCGTAGTTGTGGTTGAGCCCCCGGAGGGACAGCACGGCTTCACTCATGGACACCATCCTGCTCCCGCCGCGCCGGGCCGGGTAGAGGCGTCCGTCAGGAGTTCGACGTGACGTTCGTCATGGGTGGTGCGGGGAG
>JAVHXX010000258.1 GCA_031119595.1 Patulibacter sp.
CTCAACGGCGCGGACATGCTCCAGGTGCGCGGTGCCTACCCCGCGCCTCCCGGTTCCTCACCCGACATCCCGGGGCTCGAGATCGCGGGCGTCGTCGAGGCGGTCGGCCCGGACGCGAACCGGTTCGGGATCGGCGACGAGGTGATGGGGATCGTCGGCGGCGGCGGCCAGGCCGAGCTCGCGGTGGTCCACGAGCGGCAGCTCATGCCCGTGCCGAGCGCCCTCGACATCGTCGAGGCGGGCGGCTTCCCCGAGACCTTCACGACCGCCCACGACGCCGTCGTGGTCCAGGCGGGGCTGCGGCCCGGCGAGCGGCTGCTCGTGCACGGCGCGTGCGGCGGCGTCGGCACCGCGGCGGTGCAGATCGGGCACGCGATCGGTGCGTCGGTCGTCGCGACGAGCCGCCATCCCAAGTTCGACGACCGCCTCGAGCACCTCGGCGCGGAGATCGTCACCCGGCCGGGCGAGCACTTCGGGTACGGCCCGTTCGACGTGGTCCTCGAGCTCATCGGCGGCAACAACCTCAACGAGGACGTGCAGGCGCTCGCACCCGGCGGGCGGATCGCGATCGTCGGCGTGGGCGGCGGCATCAAGGCCGAGCTCAACCTGCTCGCGCTCATGGCGATGCGCGGCCGGATCCTCGGCACGATGCTGCGCTCCCGGCCGCTCGAGGAGAAGGCCGACACCGCCCGCGCGATGGAGCGCGAGATCCTGCCGCTCGTCGACCGCGGCCGCATGAGCGTGCCGATCGACGAGACCTTCCCGGCCGAGCAGGCCGCGGAGGCCTACGAGCACTTCAAGGCCGGCGGGAAGTTCGGCAAGGTCGTCATCACCTTCTGACGCCTGCGGCGGGGCCGCACACGCAATGCACGTGGTTTCTGACGGTTGCTCAGTAACGGGCACATTGCTTGCAAACCGTTCAGCGGTCGGTACCTTCCGGTACATGCCCTCTGTGGCCCTGTCCCAACCACTGCGTCCGTCCCACGCAGCGCGCTGATCCCGTCCTGATCCGTGCCCCGTTCCCCGTCCGAAGGGGCCGCGACCCGCGGCCCCGGTGATCTCGACGTCACGCCCGAGAGCCCGCTGCGCGATCGCCGCGCCCGCGTCTCCACGGACCGCCGCACCGAGAACCTCGGCCCGCCGAACGGAATCGAGCGTCGCCGCTACGAGCGCCGCAGCCACGACCGCCGGTCGAGCCCCACGCGCGATCGCCGCTCGCGCAACCGTCGCTCGTCGATCGGCCGCCGCGGCACGAATCCGCAGGCGCGCCCCGCGCCGCGGCCGCGCCGCGAGCTCGCCGAGCCGCTCCCGGGTCGTTCGACGACCGCCAAGGTCCTGCGCGCCGTCGTCCTGACCGCCATCGCGATCGGTTGCCTGCTGGCCGCCACGCTGTCGAACTCGGACAAGGCCGGCGCCTCGGCCCAGGCCGTCCCGGCTGCCCTCGTGCAGACCGCCTCCACGTCTTCTCCCACCATCCCGTCGGCTCCCCCCGCCGGCGGCGACGAGGCCGCACCCCTGGCCTGACGCAGCGCGGTCCGATGCCGCCGCGTGGGCGCAGGGTCGAGCCGTCACGGCTCGGGCGGGCAACGCAGGCGCGGCGACATCGGACCGAGCAGCCGCCGCGGCGGCTGCGCAGCCGCGGCGTTCCGGGATGCAGCGCGTGGCGACGCACGCGCCCGACCCGCCGATCGCGCGGACGGCGGGCGCAGCGCGCCCGGGCCTACGGCCCGCTGACGAGCGTGAAGGTCCAGGTCGCCGTGTACGGCGTGCCGGCGCCACCGGCCCAGGTGCCCGCGGGCAGCGCGAGGTTCCAGGTGGGCGTGATCGTCTGGCTGCCCTGGCCGGTCCCGGCGGCCGCGTTGAACATCTTCGTCGCGGTCGGGGCGGTCACGCCTGCGGGCAGCACGTACGGGTAGGACACCGAGTTCGTCGCGAGGGTGCAGGTCGACGCTGCATCGCAGACGTCGGCGGGCGGCGCGAGGATCGTCGCGGCGGTGAGCGAGAGGAAGTGCGTGCCGGCCGTGAAGCGCGTCGAGGTCGCGGTGATCGACCAGCCGCTGTTGGAGCCGGACGAGTCGTTCACGTCGAACGCCTGCGTCTGCGAACGCACGAGGTCGAGGCCGTTGAGCGTCGCCGCGGGGAAGGTGACGTCGGTCGGGGTGCCGCTGATGAAGTTCAGCGAGCCGCCCGAGACGACCTCGCTCGCCGTGGCGGCATGCGCGGCGGGCGCGGCCGACAGGGCCAGCAGCGCGGTGGAGACCGCGAACGTGATCCGTCGCCGGATCGCGGAATGGGGCATGTGGGAGGCGCCGATCGGGGGGATGAGCATGGAGCCGGCGCGAGGAGGAGCGTCGCCGACTCTCTGGATAACGGCACAACGCACCGTATCCCTGAGTGCACTCGGCGGGTGATCGAGCGGCGTCGCGCCGCCGCACCCAGGTCAGTGCGGCGCGCCCGGGTCCCGCTGCGGGTGGTGGATCAGGCCGGTGCCCTGGCTGATCCACGATCGGTTGCGGGCGAACCATGCGTAGGCGGCGTCGACCGGGCCGGCGGCGCGGCGCATCGCCGCAGCGAACGGGCGGCCGCCCGGCAGCGCGCCGACCACGGTGGTCAGCGCGGCGCCGCCGTGCTCGACGCGACCGTCGGCGTGGACCACGTGCCAGGTCTCGTAGACGGCTGCGGGGTCGACCTCGGCGAGGAGACCCCCGACGTGGCGGTCGATGCGGTCGACCGCGAACCGCCCGCGCCGGTCGAGCAGCACGAGGAGGTCGCGGATGTGGAGGCAGATGCCGCAGGCGCCGTCGAACAGGAGGAGGAGTCGGCCGTCGGTGGGCGGTCGATCGCCGGGCCGCAGCGCGGCGGGGTCGATCACGGCGGGCGGCCGCGACCGCGCAATGGCGCGGAGCGGAAGGGCGAGTCCGTGGCCGACGAGCCGCAGCGGCGCGGTGACCACGCGGGCGGCGGGATGCGGTGCGCGACGGACCATCGTCCCTTCGACCCTAGGCACCGCGCCGTCGCGCCGCCCGACCGCGGAGCGCTTGCGCCCGTGCCGCAGCCCGCGACCGGTGACCGCCTAGCCTCACCGCCGTGACGCTGCTCGTACTCACCCCGGACGACGAGACCACCGCGGCCGTCGACGCCACCGACGGCCTGCGCGCCCTGCGCTACGACCCACATGACCCGTCGCCGCCGCCCGGCGCCGAGGAGGCGGAGGCACTCATCACGTCGTCTGCGGCCGTGTCGACGATCCTCGAGCTCGCGCCGCAGCTGCCGAAGCTGCGGATCGCGCAGACCCTGAGCGCCGGCTTCGACGCATGGGACGGAAAGCTCCCGGCGGGCGTGGCGCTGTCGAACTGCCGCGGCGCACACGGTCGCGCGACCGCTGAGCTCGCCGTGACCATGCTGCTCACGATCCTGCGCGAGATCCGCGAGTTCATCGAAGACCAGGACGGGCGCGACTGGGCCGACCGCACCACCGATTCGCTCTTCGGCAAACGCGTCCTGATCCTCGGCGCCGGCGATCTCGCCGAGCACGCGCGGGCGATGCTCGCGCCGTTCGGAGCGACGGCGACGCTCGTCGGCCGGACCGCCCGCGACGGCGTGATCACGCTGGCCGACGTGCCGGCGCTGCTGCCGTCGACCGATGCCGTGATCTGCGTGCTGCCCGAGAGCCCGGAGACGCACCACACGATCGACGCCGCGTTCCTGGCCGCCCTCCCGGACGACGCCATCGTGGTGAACGTCGCCCGCGGCGGCCTCGTCGACACTGCCGCACTCCTCGCCGAGCTCGAGGCGCGGCGGCTGCGGGCCGGACTCGACGTCACCGACCCCGAACCGCTCCCGGAAGACCATCCGCTGTGGACGGCGCCGGGCCTGCTCCTCACGCCGCATGTCGGTGGGTCGACGCTCGGCTTCCCGGAGCGGGCGGCCGCCGTGGCCGCGGAGCAGCTGCGGCAGTTCGCGGCGGGCGACCGCCCGGACAACCTCGTGCGCGAGGGCTGAGGAACGGCGAAGGGGCGCGCTGCCCTGTGGCAACGCGCCCCCGTTCAAGCCGGCCGCATACTCACCAGTCGCGGCAAACCCGTGGCCTCCTGGGCGAGGCCGCTGCCGATCAGACCTTCGGCGTCAGCTGGAGTGCGATCGCGTTGCCACCACCCTTGGTGAGCGGCGAGACGATGCCGTTGAGCGGGCCGCAGCCGACGAGGTCGCTGATGGCGAAGGAGCCGGCGAGCGTCCCACCGGAGAGCGGCTGGAAGAACGACGCCGTCGACTTGAGGTTGATCACGGACGTGTTCAGCGCGCGGCAGTTGGCCCCGGAGACGAGCGGGATGCCCGCGAGGGTCACCGACCGCAGGTGGATGTCGACGTTCGCGGTCGCGTTCAGGATGCCGTTCCGCAGCGAACCGGTGACCGGACCCGTGGGCAGCAGCTGCACGGTCGCGACGACCGGCAGGATGCCGAGCGCACGGAGGTTGCCGGTGGTCTGCGTGAGCGCGAGGTCACCGGTGAAGTCGCCGGAGGGCAGCGTGAGGTGCGCCCCGATCGTGCCGCCGAGCGGCAGGCCGCCGGAGACGAGGTTCTTCAGCGTGGCGGCGCCCGTGAGCGAGTAGCCGTAGTCGATCTTCGTCACGTCGCCGGTCGACGGGGCCGGCGCCGGAGCGGGCGGCTGCACCGACGGTGAGGTCGTGCCGGGCGCGCTGCCCGCGTCGGTCACGGGGATCGTCGCGAGGGTCGTGCTCTGGCCCGAGGGGTTCAGCGTGCAGGTGACGTCGAAGGTGTCCGGGTTGCCGTCGGAGTCGGCGGCGCCGGGCTTCTGCACCGGGATCGCCTTGCCGGCGGCGTCGCGGGCGATGAGGTTCAGCGAGAGCGAGTCGACGGTGACCTTCGCGGTGCCCGGGTTCGGGAGCTTCACCGACGGCGTCGAGCCGGTCGCGTTGATGACGATGTTGCCCGAGCCGCCGACCGACTGCTGCGGGATCGTGATCGGCACGGTGAGCGCCGGGACGTTGCTGCCCGGGATGGTGAAGGTCGCCTTCGCCGTCGCCGTGCCCTCGAGGGTCTTGGCCCCGAGGATGTTGATCCCGGACGGGGTGTTGCCGCTGGCGGTCGCGGTCGCCTTGATGTCGAAGACGCCCGAGCCGCTGCCGGCGGGAACCGACGACGGGATCGTCGCGTTGATCGCGATCGACAGCGGCTGCGCACCGATGAGCGGGTAGGTGCAGGCGTAGTTCAGCGTGAGGTCGGCGGCCTGCGCGGAGGCGGCGGTACCGAGGGCGGCAGCCGCGAGCACGCCGGCCGCGGCCAGGCCCCGCAGGGGACGGGAGATGTGGGACATGTGGTTCTCCTGACGCGGCGCCGGCCTGGCGTCGCCTCGTGGGTTCCCGCCGGGGACTCGGCGGTGCTGCCGAGTGTGCGCCGATCGGGTGGCCGCGTCGACCGCCGCTCGACGTGCTGAACCACGTTATGGAACGAAGAAGTACCGCAACCATCGAAGGAGGTCGGATTACCAAACCGAACAATTGATCGGTTTTTGAGAAAACCTCAAAATGGCACCCCAGACCCGCCGGTACCACCCGCGAGCCGGGAAGGCGCGATTACCAGAAACCCCTGGTAATCCGGGCTCTCAAGCGGCGCTCAATTGTCGTCCGACGCGAGCTGCGCGAGCACGTCGTCGACCTGCTCCCCCACTGGCCGAAGGGCGTCGACGACGAGTGCGTGTTCGTCCGCGTCGGGTGGCTCGAGCGCCTCGACCTGCGACCCGAGCAGGCTCGCGGGCATGAAGTGCCCGGTGCGGTCGGCGAGGCGCTGGTGAATCGGTCCGGCCGGGGCCCGGAGATACACGAACCGCACCGCGCCGGCCGGGTGGTCTCCCCGCAGCTGGTCGCGGTAGCGGCGGCGCAGCGCGGAGCAGGTGACCACCCCGCTCCCACCCTCGGCCAGCTGGCTCGAGATCCGCGCGGCGACGGCCGCCAGCCATGGCGCGCGGTCGACGTCCGTGAGCGGCGTGCCGGCGGCCATCTTGGCGATGTTCGCGGCGGGGTGCAGCGCGTCGCCCTCTTGGAACGGCCACCCGAGCCGGTCGGCGAGCGCGCGGCCCGTGGTGGTCTTGCCGGAGCCCGAGACGCCCATCACGACGAGCACGGTCGGGGACGCCGGGGCCATGGTGCCGAGCCTACGGCCGGACGCGCCGCCGGCGAGCGGCGCGTGTGGGCAGGCTGACGGCGCGGCGGGGCGGGCCGTCGCCCGGAGCGCGCGTGGCGTCAGGCGGCGCGACGCGCCGAGCGCAGCGCCCGCCGCGTGGCGGAGGCGTGCGCAAGCCGGATCGTCTCGATCATCGCCTCGCGGGACGGCACCGGACTCGAGGCCCCACCGTCTCCACGCCGCGTGCGCAATGCCGCGACCACATGTGCTTCGACTTCTCCTGCGTGCATGCCCTGACCCCTCGTGATTCCCAGACCGCGCGCCGATTGAACCGCACCCAGGGTGGTCGAACCATCAAGGATTGGTGAACGCGGTGGGCGACGGCGGGCG
>JAVHXX010000259.1 GCA_031119595.1 Patulibacter sp.
TTGCCCGGTCCGACGTCGAGGAACGACCGCACGGCGGCCTTCAGGTCCTCGGTCTCGAAGAGGTCGCCACAGACCTGCGGCACGATCGCGTCGGCGGCCGCGACGCCGCCGCTCGCCTGCGCAGCGAGGATCGCGCGGGTCGCGTTGTGGGCGACGGTCGGGCCGTCGGCGAGTTCCTGCACGAGTGCGCGTGCCGCGTCCTCGAGCTCGTCTTCCGGAACGAGGTGCGTGACGACGCCCCAGGTGTGGAGCTCCTCCGCGCCGTAGAGGCCGGCGCTCATCACGAAGGCCTTCGCGCGGGCGTTGCCGGCGCGGGCCGCGAGGCGCTGGGTGCCGCCCATCGACGGCGTGAGCCCGACGACCTTCTCCACGAGCCCGAACTTCGCCTTCGGCGACGCGATGAGCAGGTCGCACCCCAGCGCGAGCTCGAGGCCCCAGGTGAGGCAGAGCGCGTGCGCGCTGAACACCGACGGGCAGGGCAGGCCCTCGATCCGCTGCGTGAAGCCGAGCAGCCGCACCCAGAGGTCGTGGCCCTGCTGGCCGCTCAGGCCCGAGAACTGCTCCACGTCGACCCCGCCGGTCCAGGCGCGCCCCTCGGCACGCAGGAGGAGCGCGCGCGGCGGTTCGGCCTCGAGCTCGGCGATCGCACCGTCGAGCGCGTCGGTCATGACCGCGTCGAGGAGATTGAGCGGCGGAGCGTGGAACGTGAGCGTGGCGACGGCTCCGTCACGCGTGATCGACAGCGGGCTGGCGTTCGTCATGGGTCGATCATCGCGTCCGTCGGGCCGAGATGCCTCCACCTGCAGGGTGAACCGCCTCGAGAACGCGCTCGCCGCGCAAAATGAACGCTTCTACAATCGGCGATAATGTGGTTTTCCGAAATGCGGTTTAGGCTCGCATGATGGCCACCCCGGATACCGCTGCGCGCGAGCGCATCATCGCTGCGGTCGCCGTGGTGATCGCCCGGGACGGATACCGCGGATCGAAGATCCACGACATCGCGAAGGAAGCGCGCGTCTCGCTGCGCACCTTCTACCTCTACTTCCCGAACAAGGAAGCCCTCTTCCTCGAGCTCCACGCGCGCGTCGTGAAGGGCGTCATCTCCGCCATCGACGGCGGGGTGTCGTTCGACCAGCCGTGGCGCGACGCGATGAGCCAGGGCTTCGAGACCTACTTCCGCATCCTCACCGCGGAGCCGCGTCTGACGACCGCGATCATCTCCGAGCTGACGACCATCAGCGACGAGTCGTTCGAGGCGTGGGAGTATGCGCGCGGCGAATTCGCGACCCTCATGTCGACGCTCGTCGAGCGGGGCCGCGCGGCGAACCCGGGCATTCCCTCGCGGCCGCTGTCGCCGCTGATGGCGCGCAGCATCCTCGGCGGCGTGCTCGAGCTCGTCACGAGCCGCGTGATCTCCGGAGAGGTCGAACGCCTCCCCGAGCTCGTCGACACCGCCACCGACCTGCTCTGGTCGGTGGTCACGAACGTCGAGGGCTGACGCACCCCGCGACACGGCGAAGGCGCCCCGGCCGCGCAGGCGACCCGAGGCGTCTTCGATGGCGTGGTGCCGGGGCGGGACCCCGGCGGCGTTCAGCTTGCGGGAACCGCGGTCGGCTCGCCGGCCGTCGCGGCCGGCTTCGGCGCGCGGCGCGGGAGGGTCGAGTAGGACTCGATGTCGAACCGGGACGTGAGCGCGCGGAACTTGAAGGTGAAGTCCGGCCAGAGGGTCGAGTTGCGGCCCTGCTCGTCGAGGTACCACGAGGCGCAGCCGCCGGTCACCCAGACGGTCGGCTTCATGCGCTTCTGGATGCCCTCGTTCCACCGGCGCATGCGCTCGGGGCGCACGTCGACGCTGGCGAGGTTGCCCTTCTCCATCTGCTCGAGCGCGTCGAACACGTACTGCGCCGACGCCTCCGCCATGAAGATCATCGAGGAGTGCCCGAGACCGGTGTTCGGGCCGAGGATGAAGAAGAAGTTCGGGAAGCCGCTGACCGTGGCGCCGCGGTAGGCATGCATGCTGCCGGCCCAGTGGTCGCCGAGCGTGCGGCCGTCGGTGCCACGGACGTGGTCCTGGATCGGGAGGTCGGTGACGTGGAAGCCGGTGCCGAGCACGATCGCGTCGACCTCGGCCCGCTGGCCGTCGGTGCCGACGACCGTGTTGCCCTCGATCCGCTCGACGCCCGTGGTCAGGACGTTGACGTTCGGCTTGTTGAGCGCCGGGTAGTAGTTGCTGCTGAGCAGGATGCGCTTGCAGCCGATGCGGAAGTTCGGGGTGAGCTTCTCGACCAGCTCGGGGTTGTCCGGGATCTGGCGGGTGAGGTGCCGCTTCGCGAGGACGTTCGGGACCTTCATGATCAGCGGCTGACGCACCAGCCCGATCACGGACATCTCGTGGGTCCAGTAGAGCCAGCGGCGCGCGAACGTCTGCAGCGCCGGGATGCGCGCGAACAGTGCGCGGCGGACCTTCGACGTCTTGAACTCCGGGCGGGGGAGCAGCCACGGCGGGGTGCGCTGGAAGAGATTGAGCTCGCCGACGACCTTCTGCAGCTCGGGGACGAACTGGATCGCGGACGCGCCCGTGCCGATCACGGCCACGCGCTTGCCCTCGAGGTCGACGGAGTGGTCCCACTCGGCCGAGTGGAAGACCGGGCCGTCGAAGTCCTTCAGGCCCGGGAAGTCGGGCTTCGACGGCGAGCTGAGCGGGCCGGTCGCCGACACGAGGACGTCGAAGGTGTACTCGCCCTGGTCGGTCTGGAGCTTCCACGTCGACGTCTCGGCGTCCCAGGTGGCGTCCTGGGCGAACGTGCGGAAGTGGATGTTGCGGCGGACGTCGGTCTCGTCGGCGACGCGCTCGATGTACTGCCGGATCTCGTCCTGGTGGGCGAAGGTCGTCGACCAGTTGGGGTTCGGGGCGAACGAGTACGAGTAGAGGTTCGACGGGACGTCGCAGGCGCACCCGGGGTAGGTGTTGTCCCGCCAGGTGCCGCCGACGTCGTCGCCGGAGTCGATGACGATGAAGTCGTCGTCACCGGCGTTGCGCAGCCGGATCGCGAGCGCGAGTCCGGCGAAGCCGGTGCCGATGATGCCCACGCGGGCGGTTCTGAGAGCGGGTGCGGTGACGGTGGCAGTCATCTTGGTACGGAAGCGTACCTACAGTAGTGAAACATGTCTACCGTCGCCTGGGTGACCTGCGCCACGTAGGATCGGCCCGCCTGTAGGCACGGCGTTTCCGTCCGATCATCTGGACAGCCGTGCGCCGGTACGCCGCGGCGACCCACCGCTCAATCCCGCCCCCGGAGTCCGATGCGACACCTCCTGACTACCGCGCTCGTCGCGGCCGCGGCGCTGCTCGCCGCGATCCTGCCCGCCGCGCTGCTTGCCCCCGCCGCCTCGGCGACGGCGTTCGGCATCGGTGACCAGAGCCCGTCGATGTTCACGGACTCGCGGTTCACGGCGCTCAAGAAGGTGCGGATCGTGCGGTACATCGCCCCGTGGGACGTGCAGAACGACCCCGAGCAGCGCGACCTCGCCGACGCGTGGATCGCCGAGGCGAAGGCCAAGGGCTACCTCATCCACTTCACCTTCAACTACTCGAGCCGCACGCCCGAGCGGCTGCCGTCCGTCGCGGCGTACACGAAGGCGACGAGTGCATTCGTGCTGCGCCACCGCCTCGACGTCGAGACCTGGGGCGTCTTCAACGAGGCCAACCGCGGCACCGTCGCCGGCCGCTTCGCGACGCCCGGCCCGGTGCGCGCCGCGCAGTACTTCACCGCCTTCCGCACCACGATCTGCCGGGGCTGCAAGATCGTCGGCCTCGACGTCCTCGACGGCCAGACCATCGCGCCGACGCTCGCGTACGTGAAGGCGTTCAAGCGGGCCGTGGGTCCCGTGCAGCCGAAGATCTGGGGCTTCCACAACTACTCGGACACGAACCGCGCGAGCACCGAGCGCACCGGCGCGTTCCTCAAGGCCGTGAAGGGGCAGGTCTGGATCACCGAGACCGGCGGCCTCTACCGCCTCGGCAACAGCTTCAAGCCCAACGAGGCCCGCCAGGCCACGGCGACCCGGCAGGTCTTCGCGATCGCCCGCAAGTACCCGCGGCTGACGCGCGTCTATCTCTACAACTGGTTCGGACCCGGCGTCGACCGTCCGGACGACGTGTTCGACGCCGGTCTCATCTCGGGCTCGGGCAAGGCCCGTCCGGCCTACCAGGTGGTGAAGGCCTTCCTCGGCGGGTAGCCGCGGGTCCGGGAGCGGCGCGCACCGGCTACGCGTCGAGGCGCGCCGCAACTCTTCTTCGCGCGGCGGGTCGAAGGCGATATGTCCGCCCGCCCGTCTCGTCCGTTCGTGCGCCTCGCGCTGCCGCTGGCCCTCGCCGTCGCCGTTCCCGGTCAGGCGGCGGCTGCCGGGTTCGCCCCGCCCGTGCGCATCTCGGGGCACGACCAGGTCCACGGCGCCACGACCGTGGCCGTCGCGCCGACCGGCCGCACCATGGTGCTCTACGACCGCGAGCGTCAGGTGGGGCAGCGCGACGTCGTCGATGCGCGCGTTGTGGTCGGCGCCGCCCCGGACGTCCTCTCGCGGCCTGCGCCGCTGCGTGTTCCCGGTGCCCCGAAGGGCATTCGCGCGGACTCGACCCAGCTGTTCGCCCGGCAGGACGGGAGCTTCGTGCTGTGTCTGTCGACGAGGACGCGGCAGGGCTGCGCCGTGGCCCCTCCGACCGGCGGGTTCGGGCGGTTCGTGCGGTTGCCGGGCACGCCGAAGGGCATGACCGCGTTGCCGCGCCCCGACGGCTCCGTCGTGCTGCTGCGTTCGCAGGTCCACGAACGACCTGGGAGCGCCGGCATCATCGACGGGACCGACCTGAGTGTCACGGTGCTGGGGACCGACGGCCGCCTCGGTCCCGAGCAGGTCGTGTCGCGCTCGCAGGACGAGCAGGACTACAACGGCGTCCCGGCGACGACGGCGACCGCCGCGGACGGCACGATCGCGATCGCCGCGAACATGCCGGCGGTCCCGGGGAAGCTCGGCAGGGTGCGGCTCGGCATCCGCCTGCTCGCGCCCGGCGCCGACACCTTCGGCCCGATCGTTGCCGTCCCCGCGCCCCTCCTCGACGACAACAACATCGAACTCCTCGGCGGGCCGGCGATCACCGTCGAGTACCGCACCGGAGACCCGTTCGACCAGTTCGACGAGCACTTCGTCCCGCGGAACGCCGACGGCACGTTCGCCCCGACCCTCGAACTCCCGGGTGCGGTGGCCGGCGCCGTGGACGGCACGGTGGTCACCCTCCCGGGCGGCGGACTGTTCGCCGTCACCTCGCGCGTCACGACCGGCGCGGAGGACCAGGACTGCTTCAACCCCGTGACCGGCGTCGTCGGGAGCGGTGCGCTCACCCCGGAGGGGCAACGCACGCCGTCGACGCAGCTCTCGACCCGCGGTCAGATCGCGTGGCACGAGCGGGCGCTCGCGCTCACCGACGGCACGGTCATCGCGGCCTGGCACGACGGGGTGAACGAGGCCGGCGACCGACGGGTCGAAGCGTCGGTGCGGACGCCGGGCGCGCCGCGGTTCACGACGGGCCAGCGGCTCGCGCCGCTGCTCGGGTACAGCGGCGAGCCGATCCTCGCCGGGGCCGGGCCGCACGCCGCGCTGGTCTGGCCGACCTCGACCGCCGGCCATCCGGATGGTCTGGTGCTCAGCGTCTACCGCACGGGCGGCCCGTACGCGAAGTCCGCGCCGCTGCCGAAGCACCCCGGGACGTCCTGCGACGAGTGACGCGCGACCGGCTTCGGTGGACCCGACGGTCCGCGTGCGGGTTCCCCGCACACACGGGCCGCGGTGGCTGCCGTTGCCCGCGCCACGGGTAGATTTCCGCGCATGGATTTCTGGGACGTGCTCATCGCCATCCACCTGCTGGGCATGGCGTTCTTCGTCGGCGGCCAGCTCGTGCTCGCCGCGGTGCTCGTCCCGGTGCTGAAGGGCAAGCCGGAGATGAAGGAGGCGGCGAAGCGATTCGGGCAGGCGAGCATCGTCGCGCTGGTCCTCATCATCCTCTCGGGCATCTACCTCGCCTCGCACTACCACCAGTGGGGCAGCCACACGCTGTGGGCGAAGCTCGTCCTGCTCGTGATCCTCTTCGCGCTGATGGCGTACCACGTGAAGGAAGGCCAGAAGCGCTGGATCGACCCCGTCCTCGGCACGATCTCGCTCGTGATCGTGATCCTCGGGGTCGCGCTCGCGAACTAGCGGGGATGCCCCGCCGCGCCGGAGGCGCAGCGGGGGCGGGCGGCCGTCAGCGCCGCTTGGCCGTGATCGTGAGCGTGGCCCGCGCCGGCGCCGAGCGGTTGCCCGCGTCGTCGGTGGCGACGACGGTCACTGTGTAGACGCCCGTCGCGAGCGTGCGGGCCACGACGGGCACGGCGGTCGGGGCGCCGGTGCCCAGGGCGATGGCAGCGCCGCTCGCCACGACCGCCGCTCCTCGACTGCAGAAATGACCCGCGCCGCCAG
>JAVHXX010000260.1 GCA_031119595.1 Patulibacter sp.
GCCCGTCGTCGACGACCGTGAGCCGCAGCCCGGAGGGCTCGTAGACGAGGACGACCTCGGCCCTCCCGGCGCCACCTTGGTCGCGTGCCGCGCGCAGCGCGTCCTGTACCGCCCGGTACGCGGCGAGGGCGATGCCGGACGGCACCGGGCGGGGCACGCCATCGGTGCGGAGGCTGGTTGGCAGTCCGCCCCGCTCGGTGCGATGGACGAGCGCCGGGAGATGGTCGAGCGTCGGTTGCGGCTCGAGGCTGCCGAGGTCGTCGTGTTCGCGCAACACGCCGAGCAGACTGCGGATCTCGAAGAGCGCGTCGCGGCCCGTCCGCTCGACGGTCGCGAACGCCGCCGACGCACGCTCCTCGTCCCGCGTGGCGAAGAGCCGCGCACCACTGGCCTGCACGACCATCGCGGACAGCGCATGCGCGACGACGTCGTGCAGCTCACCGGCGATCCGAGCGCGTTCCTCGAGGAGTGCGCGGCTCGTGCGTTCCTGACGGTCGGCCTCCTCGGCCGCGGCCCGGGCCTGCAGCATCGTCCGGAGACGCGTGCGGTCCCGGACGCCGCGACCGAGCGCGGCGGGCCCGAGGATGCTGGCGGCGATCGTCGCCACGAACGCACCGAACGCCATGTCCCAGTCGGCGAGGGCGCGCGTTACCGCGAACAGCACGCAGGAGGCCGCGAGCGCCGCGACGAGCCGTGCCCCGTCGGTGCGACGGCCCGCGCAGTACGCGACCACGATCGACTGCACCGGCGCGCCTGCGCCGATCGTCGGCTCGAGCAGGCAGGCGAGCAGCCCGCTCACGTAGATCACGACGAGCGCCGGCAGCGGGACGCGCCGACCGCAGGCCATCGCGGCGGTGGTGACGAGTGCGAGCCCGACGACCGCCGGGCGGTGCGCCTCCGCGACGGTGTCGCTCACGAGCACGCTGCGGATCGACGCGGCGCCGAGCGCGACGACGGCGAACCAGAAGAGCGGCGTCACCGCGCGGCGTGCCCGGACGCGCGGCGGGTCGGGGTGCGCTGGCGTGGGCACGCGCAGACGGTAACGAGCACCGGCGGACGCGTCATCCCCTGCGCGGACGAGACCGGGTCATCCTCGAGGAGGAGACGCGTGGTCCGTGTGCCGGGCCGAACCGTCCGGGTGGACGACGACGCGCCGCCGCGGACCGTTCACCGTGATCCCGTGCGCCCGGCTCCCGACACGCCCGCGATCGTCACCCGCGCGCTGGCCTGCGACGGGTCGGTGGTCGGCGCCGCGCTGCGTGGCGTGACCGTGCGCGTCGAGCTCGGCGAACTCGTGGCGGTCGTCGACCCCCGCGACGCCGGGGCATCGTCGCTGCTCCGCGCGGTCACCGGAGCGCTGCGGCCGACGGCGGGGGCCGTTCGCGTGCTCGGCATCGATCCGTGGTCCGCCGCGCGGCGATGCAGGCGACACGGCGCGACGTCCGTCGTCGTGCACCATGCGCCGACGGCCGGCAGCGACGACGACCTCACGGTGGAGCGGCTCCGGGCGCACACCGCTCGCGGCCGTGCCGTGATCGTGGCGACCAGGGATCCGCGTCTTGCAGGCGCCTGCGACCGCGCGGTGGTGCTGTCGGGCGGTCGCGTGGTCGGCGAGGTCCGCGGCGGTTCGGTGGCCGCGATCGAGCGCGTCATCGCGGATGCCGACGCCGTTCGCCGGAGGCCCCGCCCAACGCAACGACGGGTAGGGCCGGATCGGCTCCTCCTCCCGGCGGACGGCGGATCGTCCGCGAGCGCCGCGAGATCGTCACGCCGGCCGATGGCACGGAGCGCGCCCGCCGGGAGGGTGCGGTGCATGCACACGAACCACACCCCCACCTCATCCTTCGCCACCACCGCCGCGCTCGTCGCGGGACCGGTCATCACCGCGCTCGGCATGGGGCTGACGCCCTGGGAGCAGGAGTCGACGACGGCGTCCTATCAAGCCGCGCTCGCCGCCCATCCGACGCAGGGCCAGTGGGCCGCGATCGCGCTGACCATCGGCTACGCACTCATGGGAGCGGCGTATCTCGCCATCCTGCAGCGTGCGCGGTCGGCGCCACGGCCGCTGTACGTGGCCGCGGTGATCGCCGCGTTCCTCGGCGCGACCATCCTCCCCGGCATGGTGTCGGTCGACTTCTACGACCTCGCCCTGGCCCAGCGGCTGCCACAGGCCGAGGCGATCGCCGTCGCGGATCAGGTGCAGAGCGCACCGATCGCGATCATCCTCCACGTGCTCGCCGGCATCGGCTACGTGCTCGGCGGCGTGCTCGCGCTGACGACGGCGTGGCGCGCGAAGCTCGTCGGAGGCTGGGCACCGCTCCTGGCCGTCGCGAGCTTCATCGCCCCGACGGCCCTGATGCCCGGTGGCCTCGGAATCACCGTCGGCGCGGCCATGGTCGCGACGTCGTTCGCCGGGATCGCCGTCCGCCTCCGCCGTGTCCGCCGCGGCGCCGAGCCGATGGTCGTCGCGGTCGATCTCACCGACCGCTCCCCCATGCCTCGCGAGGCCGCCGCGCGGTGACCCCTTGCGGTCGACGAGCGCCCTCGTCCGGCCGCCACTTCATCCCCGAACGCCCGGGCGGCCGCATGGCCGTCCGGGCGTTCGGGGTTCGGGCGTTCGCGCCCGGCAGACCCTGGCGTCCCGGTCGAGCACGGATCGTCCCCGGGGCCACGGACGGTCCTTCGCGGGGAGGACGTCGGATCGTCCCGGCGTCGCCCGAGTCCGTTCCCGCGGACGACGACGTGGAGCCTCGTGCGCCGGAGGATCGATGCATGTTCACCACACGCACATCCAAGCTCTTCCTCACCACGGTCGCCGCGTCGTTCGCCGTCGCTGCGCCCGCCTCCGCCGACTCGATCGTCTACCTCAAGGGCGGCGACGTCTACCTCACCACGACCGATGCCGCACGGCAGTTCCAGGTGACGTCGGGTGGCGGCTACACCGCCGTGTCCCAGGCCGACGACGGCACCATCCTGGCGACGACGACCGCGGGGAAGTTCCGCCGTCTGGACCGCATGGGCACCGTGCTGTCGGAGGTCGGTTCGATCGCGGGCGGCAGCTCGGCGTTCTCCTTCAAGGGCCCGTACGACGCCGACATCTCCCCGAACGGCGCGAAGCTCGCCTACGGCTACACCTACTCGGGATACACGAGTGACCCGAACGGCGGGACGTGGGTGAACGAGGGCAACGCGACGGCCTTCGCGAAGGCTGCCTCCGAGACGACCAGCTCGGACACCGGGTTCAAGTCGTCGCGCGAGTACGACGCCCCCGAGTGGGTCGACGACCAGCGGACCATCGTCTCCAACGGCCCGGGCTACCCGAGCTCTCCGGTCGCGGTGGTCGAGGCCGGGTCGGGCAACTCCCGGTCGTGGTTCACGGACCCGGAGAACACGCATCCGCACGACGCGACCCTGTCGCGCAACTGGCGCATGCTCGCCATGACGAACGGCACCCGCGACGAACTCCACGTGTACCGCGACCAGGACGGCCTGCTGCTCGGCGGGGTCAACGCGTGCTTCTACTACTCGCCGGCCCCGGGCGACGGCGGCGTCCGCTACAGCTCACCGACGTTCAACGCGAACGGCACGCTGCTGGTGTTCGCGGACGGCCAGGGGTTGGAGATCGCGCCGGTCGGTTCGTCCTCGTCGACCTGCCCGGACGGTCTCGACTCGAGAAAGGTCCTCCCGGGCGCGAGCTCGCCGGACTGGGGTCCGGCGGACGTCCCGACGGAGCGGCCCGTGACGCGCCAGCCCGACATGGGCGACAACGGTGGCGGACCGAAGCCGACCCCGACCCCTCCGGGCACGGGTCCGGGCACGCAGAGCGGCACCGTGGGTACCAAGGACGCGGGCTCGAAGTCGGGCACGGGCACGGGCGGCGCCGTGGGCGGAACGAACGGCGACGGTGCGAAGGCCAACGGCGCGGCGATCTCGCTCGTCGCGACGAAGACGTCCCTCCGCAAGGCCCTGGGCGGTGGGTTGAGCGTGACGGCGACGGCACCCGTCGCCGGTGCGGTCAAGGTCGACGCATCCGTCGGAGGCAAGGTGGTCGCCACGGGGACCGCGACCGCGAAGGCTCCCGGCCTGGTCACGGTGAAGGTGCAGTTCACGAAGGCCGCCAAGCGCCGGCTGGCCACGAGCCGCAAGACCACGCTGACCCTGACGGCGTCGCAGGGCCTCTCCGCCGGCACGCTGCAGGTCACGCTCCGCCGCTAGGCGGTCGCGCCGACGCGCGAACCGCGCCGCGACACCGAGGGCTCCGCGGCCGGGGCCCTCGGTGTCGACCGTCGCACCGAGCCGGCGCCAAGGGAACCCCAAGCGCCGTGGCGCACCGTGGTGTCGACACCGACCACCCGTCCCCTCGGAGCCTCGCCATGACCCAGTCCACGCCCGCCACGTCGCAGCCGATCGCACGCCACACCGGTGACCGTGCCGCCGATCCGTTCACCGTCGTCTTCGGCGGCCACCTCGAAGCCCCCGACGGCACCGTCGCCCAGGCCGACATCGTGATCTCCGCCGGGATGATCGCCGAGATCGGCAGCCTCGTCTGCCTCCCGTACGACGCCCACCGCGTCGACGCGACCGGCTCGCTCGTGCGCCGCCGCGGCTCGGACGCCGCACTCGCCGCCGGACAGCCCGCGGAGCTCGAGCTCATCCACCTGAACTGACCCGGGGCCGCCGGGGTTCGCGGTCGGCCCGCCCGTGCAGGCCTACTGCTCGAAGCGGTACCCGATCCCCGGCTCCGTGATCAGGTAGCGCGGTCTCGACGGCTCGGGCTCGAGCTTACGGCGCAGCTGGGCGAGGTACTGGCGGAGGTAGTTGAACTCGGTGTCGTACTGCGGACCCCACACCTCGTGGAGGAGCTGCGGGCCGGTGACGAGCTTGCCGTCGGCGCGCACGAGGATCTCGAGGAGCTGCCACTCGGTCGGGGTGAGGCGGATGTCGACCCCGCCGCGGGTGACCCGGGTCGCCGCGAGGTCGATCGTGAAATCGTCGGTCTCCACGACCGGTCGCTCCTGCGCCGCGCCGCCGCTCGCCGCCGCGCGCCGCAGCGTGGAGCGCAGCCGCGCGAGGAGCTCGTCCATCCCGAACGGCTTCGTCACGTAGTCGTCGGCGCCGGCGTCGAGGGCGGTCACCTTCGCGTCCTCGGTGTGGCGCGCCGAGAGCACGATGATCGGCACCTGCGTCCAGCCGCGCAGGCCTGCGATCACGTCGGTGCCGTCGAGATCCGGCAGGCCGAGGTCGAGGATCACGACGTCCGGGCGGTGCTTCGCCGCCTGGTCGAGCGCCTGCGCCCCGGTCTCGGCCAGGTCGACGTCGTAGCCGCGCGCCCGCAGGTTGATCGACATCGCGCGCAGCAGCTGGCGTTCGTCGTCCACAACGAGGATGCGGGTCATCGGGCCGCCCCGGTCCGGGTCGCCGCGGCGCCCGGCTCGACGCTGCGGTGCCGGGTCGCCGCGGCGCTCATGCGACCGCCTCCGCGTCCTCGTCGGTGAGGTCGAAGGTGCCGCTGGCCACCGGCAGGCGGAGCAACATCGTGAGGCCGCCGCCGGGGGTGGCGTCGGCCTCGAGCGTGGCGTGCAGCGCCGCGGCGAACCCCCGGGCCACGGCGAGGCCCAGGCCGATGCCGGCGGTGGCGTCCCGGTCGCCGAGGCGCTGGAACGGCGCGAACATCGACTCGCGCTCGGCCTCCGGTACGCCGGGGCCGCGGTCGATCACGCGCAGCTCGCAGGCGCCGCGCAGGATCTCGGCGCGCACCGTGATCGGGCCGGCGGCGCCTCCGTAGCGGACGGCATTCGAGATGAGGTTCGCGAGGATGCGCTCGAGCAGGACCGGATCGGCGAGCACCGGCGGGAGCGTCTCCGGGACCTCGCGTCGCACCTCGATCTCGGCGGGCACGTCGACGAGCGCCGGCGCGATGACCTCGTCGAGCCACACGGCACGGAGCTTCGGCTCGACCGCACCGGTCTGCAGGCGGGTCATGTCGAGCAGGTCGCGGACGAGCACGTCGAGGCGGTCGGCGGACTCCTCGACGGTCGCGAGGAGCTCGGCCTCGTCCTCGGGCGACCAGGTGATGTCGGTCTGACGCAGGCTCGAGACGGCCGCCTTGATGCCGGCGAGCGGGGTGCGGAGGTCGTGCCCGACAGACGCGAGCAGCGCCGTGCGGACGGCATCGGCCTGCTCGAGGGTGCGGGCGTTCGCGGCCTCCTCCGCCAGGCGGGCGGTGTCGAGGGCGACCCCGATCTGCACCGCGAACGCCGCGAGGATGCGGCGGTCTGCGGCGGCGAGCGGGCTGCCGAAGACGACGAGCTGGCGGCCCTCGTCGATCGCGGCGGCGGCCGCCTCGGACCCCGGCGGATCGCTCTCGCGGGTGCCCGAGCCGACCACGGCCAGCTGGCGCCACGGGTCGCCGGGGGCGTCGCGACGCTGCAGCTCGACCCGCGCCGCGCCGAACGCCTCGCGGAGCTGCCCGAGC
>JAVHXX010000261.1 GCA_031119595.1 Patulibacter sp.
TCAACGACGTCGAGCCCGGCACGACGTGGACCGGCTTCCACCGCATCGAGCAGGCACTGTTCAAGGACGGCAGCCTCGACGGCATGACGCCCATCGCGGACCAGCTCGACACGGACGTCGCGGATCTCGTCGCGAAGGTCAAGAGCGTCAAGCTCGAGCCGGCCCAGATCGCCAACGGCGCGGTCGAGCTGCTCGGCGAGGTGAGCAAGTCGAAGATCACCGGTGAAGAGGACCGCTACTCCCACACCGACCTCTCCGACTTCAAGGCCAACGTCGACGGCGCCCAGGCCGCCTTCAAGGCCGTGCACGCGATCATCGGCGACCGCGATCCGGCCCTCACGAGCCAGATCGACGATGCCTTCGCGGCGGTCTACACCGCGCTCAAGCCGTACGAGTCCGGTGACGGCTACGTGAGCTTCACGAAGCTCACCGCCGCGGACAAGCGCACGCTCAGCCAGACCATCGACCGCCTCGCGGAACCGCTGTCGCAGGTCCCGGCGCTCATCGTCGTGAGCGACCAGGCCCGGTCGACGTCGCCGGCCGACAAGGCCGTGAACCAGTACCGCGAGTACCTCGAGCAGCAGACCGACCTCCTCTCGAAGCGCACCGCCGAGTTCACGGCCGCCGTCGAGGCGGGCGACCTCGCGAAGACGAAGGCGCTGTTCGCGCAGGCCCGCGCGCCGTACGAGGCGATCGAGCCCGTCGCCGAGGCCTTCGGCGACCTCGATCCGAAGATCGACGCACGCATCAACGACGTCGAGCCCGGCACGACGTGGACCGGCTTCCACCGCATCGAGCAGGCGGCGTTCAAGGACGGCAGCCTCAAGGGCATGGCCCCGGTCGCGCAGCAGCTCACCACCGACGTCGCCGATCTCGTGGCGAAGGTCAAGACGGTGAAGCTCGAGCCGGCCCAGATCGGCAACGGCGCGGTCGAGCTCCTCGGCGAGGTCTCCAAGTCGAAGATCACCGGTGAAGAGGACCGCTACTCCCACACCGATCTCTCCGACTTCAAGGCCAACGTCGACGGTGCGCAGGCCGCGTTCAAGGCGCTGCACGGCATCCTCGGCGACCGCGATCCCGCCCTCACGAAGCAGATCGACGACGCCTTCGCGGCGGTCTACACCGCCCTGAAGCCGTACGAATCGGGGGACGGCTACGTGACCTACACGAAGCTCACGGCCGCCGACAAGCGCACCCTCAGCCAGACCATCGACCGGCTCGCCGAGCCGCTGTCGCAGGTCCCGGCGCTCGTCGTCGTCGCCGCGCAGGAGCAGTCGCAGACCCCCGCCGACAAGGCCGTCAGCGCCTACCGCACGTTCCTCGAGCAGCAGACCGCGCTCCTCTCCACCCGCACGAAGGGCTTCACCGACGCCGTCCGCGCCGGCGATGTGGCGAAGGCGAAGTCGCTGTTCGCGCAGGCCCGCGCGCCGTACGAGGCGATCGAGCCCGTCGCCGAGGCCTTCGGCGACCTCGACCCGAAGATCGACGCGCGCGTCAACGACGTCGAACCGGGCGATACGTGGACCGGCTTCCACCGCATCGAGCAGGCCCTGTGGAAGGACGGCTCGCTGAAGGGCATGTCGACCTACGCCGATCAGCTCGACACCGACATCGCCGACCTCGTGACCAAGGTGCAGACCGTCAAGCTCGAGCCGGCGCAGATCGCCAACGGCGCCGTCGAGCTGCTCGGCGAGGTGAGCAAGTCGAAGATCACCGGTGAGGAGGACCGCTACTCCCACACCGACCTGACGGACTTCCAGGCCAACGTCGACGGGGCGAAGGAGGCCTTCACGGCCGTCCACGGGATCCTCGGCACGCGCGATGCCGCACTGACGACGCAGATCGACGATGCTTTCACCGCCGTCTATGCCGCGCTCAAGCCCTTCCAGCGCGGTGACGGGTACGTGACCTACACCGATCTCACCGCAGCCGACAAGCGCACCCTCAGCCAGACGATCGACCGTCTCGCCGAGCCGTTGTCGAAGGTGCCTGCGCTCGTCGTGGCATGACCGACGGCCTGACGAGACGCGGGCTGCTGCGCGGGAGCGCGGCAGCCGGGGTCGGCCTCGCGGTCGGCGCCGGCATCTCGCAGGCGGTCGACGGTGACGGGGGCAACACCGCGCACGAGACGGTCGCGTTCAACGGGCCGCACCAGGCCGGGATCGCGACCGCCCAGCAGGACCGGCTCGTGTTCGCGAGCTACGACCTCGTCACCGACTCCAAGTCGGATCTGCAGACCGTGCTCAAGCTCTGGTCGACCGCCGCGGCGACGCTCATGGCCGGCAAGGGCGTCGGGCCGGTCGCCGGGGCGCCGCTCGCCCCGCCGGACGACACCGGTGAAGCGCTCGGCCTGCACACCGGTCGCCTCACGATCACCTTCGGGCTCGGGCCGACGCTCTTCACGAAGGACGGCAAGGACCGGCTCGGCCTGCAGAGCAAGCAGCCGAAGGCCCTGAAGACGATCCCGGCGCTGCCCGGCGACGAGCTCGACCCGGAGAAGTCCGGCGGCGACCTGTGCATCCAGGCCTGCGCCGACGACCCGCAGGTCGCGTTCCACGCGGTCCGCAACCTCACGCGCATCGCCCGCGCCTACACCCAGCTCCGCTGGACCCAGATCGGGTTCGGTCGCACCTCGAGCACCTCGCGCGCCCAGGACACGCCCCGCAACCTGATGGGGTTCAAGGACGGCACCGCGAACATCAAGTCCGAGGACACCGCCGACATGGACCGGCACGTGTGGGTCGGCGCCGAGGGCGGCTGGCTCCAGGGTGGCTCGTACCTCGTCGCCCGCCGGATCTCGATGCTCATCGAGGTCTGGGACCGCGCCTCGCTCCAGGACCAGGAGCAGACGATCGGCCGCACGAAGGTCGCCGGCGCCCCGATCGGCAAGGCGAAGGAGACCGACGTCGTCGACCTCTCCGCGAAGGGCGCGAACGGCCTCCCGACCATCCCGGCCGACTCGCACGTGCGGCTCGCGGCGCCTTCCCAGAACGGCGGCGTGAAGCTCCTGCGCCGCGGCTACTCCTTCACCGACGGCCTCTCCGAGGACCTCGGCCAGCTCGACGCCGGCCTCTTCTTCATCGCCTACCAGCGCGACCCGAAGCAGTTCGAGACGCTCCAGCGGCGCCTCGGCTCGATCGACGCGCTCAACGAATACATCAAGCACGTCGGCAGCGCGGTGTTCGCGGTGCCGCCGGGCGTGCCGCGCGGCAGCTACGTCGGCGCGGCGCTGTTCACGTAGGCGCCGGGCGCGGGGCGGGGTCCGGGTTCAAGTCCGAAGTTCGCACCGTTCCCCGGCGCGCCGGGGCTTCGTTTACCGAGCCGCCGCGGCGCGCCGCGCGCCCGACACTAGGCTCAGGCGCCCGCCCACCCGATGCTGCGCAGCGTGTCCCGCAGCGCGGTCGTGGCGACGGGCGCGACCGCGGCGCTGATCGTCGCGAAGACGACCGCCGCGACGATGAAGCGCCACGACCGGGCTGTGCAGCCGACCACCACGAGCGCCACGCCGGCCAGGCCCTCGAGCGTGGCCATCGTGCGCAGCCCGACGCCGTTCCAGACGTAGAGCAACGCGATCGACTCACCCATGAGCAGCCCGCCGAGCGTGCCGAGCGCCGCGCCGTGCAGCCACGAACCGCGCGGATGCGCGCCGCCGCCCGGGCGGAAGCGGCCGAGCGCCGTGGTGTACGCCGCGCCGATGAGCCCGAGCACCCCGCCGACACCCAGGCCGGCCGCACCCCAGCCGATACCGAGCTTCGCCGCCCGGCGGGCGCCGTTGTCGCCGATCCACCACGAGATCGCGTAGTAGACGACCGAGCCGGCGCCGACGATCACCGCGCCGGTGAAGAGCCCGAGGACGAGTCCGCCCCACCCTCGCCGCCAGCCACCGATCGCGCCACCGATGAATCCGGCCACGAGCCACGGCCCGCCGAGCCGCGAGAACTCCCACGACCCGCGGAACGTGCCGGCGCTCGCCGTCTGCCCCATGTAGCCGAGCGCCGCCGCGCCCGCCGCGGCGAGCACCAGCACGAGCAGCATCGGCACGGGCCAGGCGAGGTCCGGGTCGCGGTCGTCGAACACGACCAGAACGTTGCCACGGCGAGGCGGTCAGCGCGGCCGGTTCGCCGGGCGAGGCGCCCGATCCCGCCCCGCCTCAGCGCTTCGCCACGTGCACGTTCCGCGCGTAGCTGCGGGTGTTCCTCGCGGCGTCGGTGAGCGTGAGCTTCAGCTTGGCCGCGCCCGCCGAGGTCGACGTGGGGATCGCGAGTTTCAGGGTCTTCGTGCCGCTGGAGAGCGTGCCCTTCTTCGAGGCGATCGTCTTCCCGGAGCGGGTCAACGTCGCGACGACGGAGACCGTCTCCTGGGCCTTGATCGTGAGCTTGAGTTGGCGGGTCCCGAGCGTGCTGCGCACCATCGCCGCCGCCGACAGGCTCGCGGCCACGGCCTTGTCGGCCGTCGACGTGCTCGTCGTCGTCGAGCCGGTGGCCGAGTTCGTCGTGGTCGTGGTGGTGGAGCCGCCGGACGTCGTCGTGGTCGTGGTCGGGGCGCCGCCGGGCGGGGTGCCGTTCGGCGGGGTCCCGCCGGGGCCGCCACCCGTCCCGCCGCCGCCCGCGCCGGCGCTGGTGTTGTTCAGCTGGCTCGTCGAGGAGCTCACGCCGACCGAGAAGTCGGCCGTGTAGCCGCCGCTGCCGTCCGAGGTCGGAGAGAGCGTGAGCACGGCGGCGTCCGACCCGAGGATCGAGTCGGACGAGTCGAGGGTGTCCGGGGTGCTCGAGCGCTGGTCGTACGGGCTGTTGTTCGCGAAGACCTGCTTGTTCATCGCGTCGGTGAAGAACATCTGCGACGTGAACTCGAGCGTCTCCGTCGACCCGCTGTAGACCCGCACCTTGAAGTGGATGTGGACCGCGCGGCCCGAGTACCACCCGGGCCAGATCGTCGTGAAGCTGACCTTCCCGGCGCTGTCGGTCGTCTGGTAGCCGCGGAGCCAGTTCTGGCCCGAGGTGCCGTTCGCCGACTCGTCGCTGTACAGGCCGCTCGCGTTCGCATGCCAGATGTCGACGGTGGCGCCGCTGACCGGGGCACAATCGGCGTCGGCGTTGAAGATGTGGAGGGTGAGGGCGAGCGGCACGCCGGCCTGGACGGCACCGTCGCTCGTGTTCGCGCGGACGTCGGAGCGGTTCAGCTTCTCGTCGACGAAGTACGGGCCGACCGTCTTCGCGGGCGTCATCACGCACTGCGTCGCCGCCGCCTCGGCGACGTCCGGGCCGAGCGCATCGATGAGGCTCCCCGTGGGACTGGCCTTGATCCCGGCGAAGACGAGCGCGACCCCGCCGACCGTGGCCGCACCGAGGGCGCCGCGGCGGGTCAGGCCGCGGCCCGCGCCCTCGGTGCCGGTCGCTTCGGACACGTGGTCGTGGTCGTGCGGGAGGCTGCGGTGGCCGCCGTCGAGGGTCGATTCGTGGTGATCACACATGAAGGCTCGCGTGGTTCGGTGGTGCGGGGCTGCTGCCGAAGACGCCTCGTCCACCGGTTTCGTCACGCCGCGTGGCGTGTCCACGCTCGCGGCCGGCGGTGGTGGCGATCTCGGTCGCGGTGCGTGCAAGCACCATCGGCCCCGCGGCTGGGGCGGGCCTGAGCGGAATCTGAGGGCTCCTTGAGTCCGCCCGGCGCGGGGAGATGGCGCGGGACGGGCCCGGGCTGCCCGGATGCCGGTCCGCTCAGCGGCGCTTGGGTGCGCGGATCGTCGGGCGCGCGAGCACGTTCGTCACGCGCTTCGGCGGGTCTTCGACGATCACCCGCACCAGCGGCCGCAGGGACCCCTTCGTCGCGAGGAGCGCGCGGACCGCCTTCGGCAGACGGAGTCGCACGCCCTTCGACCGCGTGTCGGTGAGCTCGAACGGTGCCGTGGCCACGATCCTCGTGCCCACCGTGAGCGTGACGACGCCGCGGACCGGCACCGGCACGACCGACGCCGCCACGACCCGACCCGTGAGTGCTCCCTTCGTCGACACGCGCAGCGAATCGAACGCGAACGTGAGCGCGGGGATCGGCTGCGGCGTGGCGGTGGGCGGGACGAGCGTGCCCGTGTGCGGGGTCGCGCCGAGTCCGTCGGCCAGCGGCAACTGCGGCGTCTGCGGTGCCGGCTGCGGGCTCGGATCGACGGGTGCGCCGGACTGCCCGGATTCGGTCTGCGGCGGCGACGGCGGAGTCGGCGTGGGCGTGGGCGTCGGTGTCGGCGTGGGCGTCGGCGTGGGCGTGGGCGTGGGCGTCGGCGTGGGCGTCGGCGTCGGCGTGGGCGTCGGCGTCGGCGTGGGCGTCGGCGTCGGTGTCGGGGTCGGCGTGGGTGTCGGGGTCGGCGTCGGCGTGGGCGTCGGGGTCGGCGTGGGCGTCGGCGTCGGGGTCGGCGTCGGCGTCGGCGTCGGCGTGGGTGTCGGCGTCGGCGTGGGTGTCGGGGTCGGCGTGGGCG
>JAVHXX010000262.1 GCA_031119595.1 Patulibacter sp.
CCTCCTCGGTCTCACGGCTCTCGACGAGCAGGCGCGGTGCGAGGAAGGCGGCGAGGAGGCCGATGGGCGTGTTCACGAAGAGCACCCACTCCCAGCCCGCCCACTCCGTGAGCATGCCGCCGAGCAGGACGCCCGCGGCGCCACCGGCGCCGGCGACCGCACCCCAGATGCCGAGGGCGCGGTTGCGCTCGGCACCCTCCGCGAAGGTGGTGGTCACGATCGACAGTGCCGCCGGCGAAGCGATGGCCGCGCCGAGGCCCTGCACGGCGCGGGCGGCGATCAGCCAGCCCTCGCTCTGCGCCAGGCCACCGAACAGGGAGGCGATCGCGAAGAGGACGAGGCCGGCGATGAACATGCGGCGACGGCCGAGGTAGTCGGCGAGGCGGCCGCCGAGGAGCAGGAAGCCACCGAAGGCGAGCGTGTAGGCGTTCACCACCCAGGAGTGGTGCTCCTGACTGATGAGCCGCGCAGCGCCGATCGTTGGCAGGGCGACTTTCTTGATCGCGGAATCTATCACGACCATGATTTCCCCCCGCGCGCGCTGGGCGAGCGCGCGGTTCTTCTGTTGAGGCGTATCAAGTGATTGCATAGTGGAAGTCGAGATCCGGTTCCGTTTAATTGCGGCGAAGCCTACAACGGATATGGTTTGGTGTGTCGAAACCTTCGCCATGACTGACGCCACGACCGAGATCACGGACGCAACCGTCTCCGGTGCACCGCCGGACGACTGCCCCGCTGCGCCGAAGATGCGCGCCGACGCGCGCCGCAACCGGGCACGGATCATCGAGGCCGCCCGCGAGGTGTTCGCGAAGACCGGCAGCCTCACCCAGATGGACGACGTCGCCGCCGCCGCGGGCGTCGGGGTCGGCACCGTCTACCGGCACTTCCCCACGAAGGATCAGCTCATGGGCGAGCTGCTCCTGCAGAAGTTCGAGGTCATCCTCCGGCTCCTGCGGGAGGCGCGAGAGCTCGACGGAGACCCCGGCGAGCGCCTGCTCGAATCCCTCACCCGCTGCGCGGAGGAGTTCCAGCACGACACCGCCACCCAGCAGATCATGTCCGGGCCGCAGAGCGCCGCCGTCTGGGACTCGGCCGCCCCGACGGTGCGCGAGGTCGACGCGGTCTCCGAGGAGCTCATCGCCGCCGGTCAGAAGACCGGCACGCTCCGCGCCGACATGACCGTCATGGACATCCGCCTGCTCATGTGCGGCCTCGCGTCGTCGATGGCCGACCCGGATCTCAACCCCGCCTGGCGTCGCCACATGACGCTCATCACCGACTCGCTGCGCCCGCCGGCGCGCGGGGTCTAGCCCGCCGGACTCACGTCCTCCGCGGGCGCCTCCTCGACCACGCCCGCCGGCACCGGCGCCGGTCCGGGCGCTTCGGCGCCCGTCTCGAGCGCGTGGATCCGCGAATGCATGTAGGCGAGCTTCGCGATGACCTCGTCGGCGAGGGCGAAGGGATAGAGGTCGTCGAGGCCCATCGACCGGTTGACCTGGTTCAGCGCGTAGGTGAGCGGGAGCCAGTTGTCGAGCACCTCACGGAACCCGCGCTCACCGGCTTCCGGCTGCGGCGCCGCCTTGAAGTCGCGGTCGTCCGCGGCGGCCTGGGGCCCGTCCACGCTCATGCCGAAGTCGGCGGCGGTCTGGAGGGTGTCGCGGATGTGGAGGTAGTGGGCGAAGGTCTCGGCCCAGTCCTCCCAGGGATGCATCGTCGCGTAGGCGCTCACGAAGTGGTCCTCCCAGTCGGCCGGCGGGCCGCTGGCGTAATGGCGGTCCATCGCCTCCTGGTAGCTCTCCCGCTCGTCCCCGAAGAGCGCCCGCTCGCGGTCCCACTCGTCCTCGGTCGGGAGCAGGATCGACTGGTAGTAGTGCCCGAGCTCGTGGCGGTAGTGGCCGAGCATCGTGCGGTAGGCCTCACCGAGTTGCTCGCGCCGCGCCACGCGCTGGGCGTCGTCGCTCTCGGCGAGGTCGAGGGTGATGACGCCGTCCGCGTGGCCCGTCGTGACGGGCGCCTTCGTGCTCGACTTCAGCTCGAACACGAGCGTCTGGTCGTCGCCGTCGAAGGGAAGGTTGAGGTCCATGAGCTGGTAGATGATGCGCCGCTTCGCGGCCTCGGCGCTCGCGTAGTTCTCGAGGCCCTCCGGGTCGTCGTCGGCCGGCCGGACCGCCGTGATGCGGCACGAGCGGCACAGCTCCTCTCCCTCGTCCTCGACGACCCAGTTGCACTCGGCGAGCTGCAGGTTCGCGCAGCGGCGCAGCCCCTCACGCTCCCCGACGAGCGCGTGGATCTCCTGCGTCGATGGCACGAACCCGAGCGCCGACTCGCAGCGCAGGCAGAGGGAGTTCTCGAAGAAGACGAGTTGGCCGCAGTGGTCGCAGCGGAACGCGCGCATGGCAGGAGCCTTCGGAAGGGTGGGGTGGGCGGCCTCTATTCGAGACCGAGAACGTCGACCACGACCTCGAGGCTGCTCGTGCGGCCGCGGGTGTAGATGACCCCACTAAAGGGGGAGACGTCCGTGTAGTCGCGGCCAAAGGCGGTCACGATGTGGCGGTGGCCGGGCACCTGGTCGTTGGTCGGGTCGACGTCGATCCAGCCGGCGCCGGGGACGAACGCCGACAACCATGCGTGCGACACGTCGGCGCCGACGAGCCGGACGCCGCCGGGCGGCGGGTCGGTCTCCAGGTAGCCGCTCACGTACCGGGCCGGCAGGCCCATCGATCGCAGGCACGCGATGCCGACGTGCGCGAAGTCCTGGCACACGCCCTTGCGCTGCTCGAGCACCTGCTCGATCGGGGTGTCGACGCTCGTGGCGCTCTGGGAGAACTCGAAGTCGCGGTGGATGCGTGAGGAGAGGTCGAGCACGGCCTCCACGACGGGGCGCCCCGCCGTGAACGACGGCCGCGCATACGCCTCGAACGCCTCCGATGCCTCGACCATGGGCGAGTCGAGGGAGAACTGCACGGCGAGGACGTCCTCGTCACCGCCGATCCTGCCGATCCCGTCCCGCACCGACTCCCAGGACACGTTCCCCGCGAGCGGCAGCGGCGGCGCGGCCTGGACCTCGACGATGCTCTCGGCCGTGATCGAGAGCGTGCGGTGCGGGTCGTGGATCGAGACGTAGTCCACCCGGTTGCCGAAGAGGTCGAGGTACTGGCTGTGGTCGCCCGGCGACGGATCGACCGAGATCGACGACTCTAGGCACGTCTGGCGGGCGAGATCTCGCGGCAGGAGCCGCATGCGGCCGTAGCTGGCGGAGACGTTCGCCTCGTACCAGTACGACGTGCGGTGGGTGATCTTGTACTTCGAGCTCATCGGATCTCGCCGGTGATCCGCTGCTGCGGCAACCGCAGGAGGAAGTGGTCCCGCTCGACGGCTTCGGACGCCTCGCGCAGCTGGTGCTCGACCCCGGCCAGGAAGGCGTCGAGTTCCGCGACCTTCGCGCCTCCGTAGGGGCCGACGAGCTCGGAGGGGTCGCAGGTCCGCAGGGCGGTCGTCGCCTCGAGCACGCGTTTCTGATCGGACCGGAGCCGGGTGCTGCCGGGGTTCGGGACGGCGCCCAGGTCGAGCGCGAGCTGCTTGAGCTGGAAGGCGACCGAGCGCGGGTTGTCCTCGTCGAGGAGCAGCAGCTCGAGGACGGTCTCCAGGTGCCAGTGCAGCCGCGAGCGGCGACGGTACGTGACGATGCTCTCCGCGGCGGTCACGACCGATTCGAGGACGAGGCTGCCGGTCAGGCCGGCAGGCGCGCTCGGGATCGTGCCCCGCAGCAGACCGATCATCTGCAGCGCGCGCTCGATCCGGCGCCCGCCGTCGAGGAAGGTCCAGGCGAGGTCGCGCATCATCGACTCGGCCCCGAGGCCCTGGAGCGCGAGCAACCCCTGCAGCGTGCGCTGGAGCGAGCGCTGCAGCTCCGGGGCGCGGACGTTCGCACGCCCCCGGATGCCGGAGAGGCCGCGGTCGAGGTCGCCGATCACGAGCCACGTGTCGCCGGAGAGCTGGTCGCGGACGCCGTGCGCCGATTCGAGCAGCGCCTGGATGCCGTGCGCGAGCGTGCCGGCGCGGGCGCCGTCCGTGACCATCGAGAGCACCTCCGACCACGGGTCGTCGCTCATGCCTCGTTGGGTGTCGCTGACGGTTGCGAGCGCGTCGCGGAGGACGTTCAGGGTGGCGATGCCCGCGACGTCGTTGCTGCCGTGGAACTCGTTGCGGCGGTCGTGGACCACGCGGAGGAGTCGCACGAGCGCCTCCGTGCGCTCCGCGTAGCGGCCGAGCCACCAGAGGTTCTCCGCGGCGCCGGCCGAGAGCGACCCGAGCGGGTTCGCCTCCTCGGAGAGGGGGCCGCCGAGCAGCGCGAGGCTGCCGGTCGCCTCCGGCTCGGAGGCGATCACCCACGTGTCCTTCGCGATCGCGCCGGCCTGGCTCGAGATCGGGCCGGGATCGTCGTTCGGGGCCACGCGCGTGAGGCCTCCGGGCATCACGGCGAAGCCCTCGCCGCGGGCGACGGCGAACGACCGCAGGACGTTGCGGCGCGGCGCGAGGCCGCCGGGCGTGAGCGTGGGGACGTCACTGAGGTCGAGCGGAGCCTGCGCGACCCACCGCGACGGGTGGTGCAGGATGCGGCGCTTCAGGTCGTCGAGTTCGGCGGCGCTGCACTGCGCGCCGAAGATCGAGGACTTGCCCGCGGCACGGGAGATCGGCCGGAGCACGAGCTCGTCCAGGTGCTCGAGGGCATAGGCGAGTTCGGTCTCGTCGCCGCACCACCAGGCGGGCACGCACGGCAGGTCGAGGTCGTGGCCGAGCAGGTGCTGGGCGATGTCCGGGAGGAACCGCATGAGCGCGGGGTTCTCCAGCGCGCCGCTGCCGAGGGTGTTGACGACGCTCACCATGCCGCGGCGCGTTGCCTCGACCAGCCCGGCGACGCCGAGCTGGGAGTCCGGGCGGAGCTCGAGCGGGTCGCAGTAGGACGCGTCGACCCGGCGCAGGATCACGTGGACCGGTTCGAGCTGCCCCGGCGAACGCATGTGGACGCCGTCGCCGGTGACGACGAGGTCGGCGGCCTCGACGAGCGGGTACCCGAGCCGGGACGAGAGCAGCGCGTGCTCGAAGGCGGTCTCGTTCCACGGGCCGGGCGTGAGCACGACGATGCGCGGATCCTCGATGCCGCGCGGTGCGGCCTCGACGAGCGCGGCGCGGAGCTGCCGGAAGAACGGTTCGAGGCGGTGGACGTCGGCGCCGCGGTAGATGCTCGGCAGCACCTGCGACATCACGTTGCGGTTCTCGAGGGCGTAGCCCGAGCCCGACGGTGCCTGGGTGCGGTCCGCGAGGACGACCCACGCGCCGCTCTCGTCGCGGCCGAGGTCGACGGCGTAGGAGAAGAGCTGGTGGTCGGTGGGGAGCCGGATGCCCTGGCACGACGGCAGGAACCCGTCGTGCTCGAACACCACGGACGCGGGCAGCAAGCCGCGACGCAGGAGGTCACGCGGGCCGTAGAGGTCCGAGAGGACGAGGCTCAGCAGCTCGGCGCGCTGGCTGACCGCGTGCTCGATCGACGTCCACTCGCGGCTCGGCAGCACCACCGGGACGGCGTCGAGCTTCCACGGCTCCCACGGACCCGTCTCGGATTCGTACGCGTGATAGACCGCGCCGTCCTCCTGGAGCAGGCGGTCGGCCTCGACCTGTCGGCGCAGCAGCTCCTCGGCGTCGAGCTCGGCGAGCGACGCCGACAACGTCGCCCAGTGCTCACGGGGCTGGTGGTCGGCGCCGACCATCTCGTCGTACCGGCCCTCGGCGGGACGGTACGGCGACGGGGACGGCGGAGCCGTCTGCGACTGCGATTGCGACTGCACGGATCGGTGGGGTGGAGCGCTCAGGCTGGGGAGGCCCGGCGGAGGTCGAGCGTGCGAGGGTACTCGCCCGTCCGGGTGACCTCGGGGATGTCGATCGGGCCCGGCGTGTGCCCGGCGGCCTCGAACCGGCTGATGCGGCGGGCCTCCGCCTCCTCGGCGTTCACCGGGAAGGTGTCGTAGCCGCGGCCGCCGGGGTGGACGACGTGGTAGGTGCAGCCGCCGAGCGACCGCTTGCTCCAACGGTCCGCGAGATCGAAGACGAGCGGGCCGTGGATGCCGATCGTCGGGTGCAGCGCCGACCACGGCTGCCAGGCGCGGTAGCGGATCCCCGCGACGTACGTCCCCGGCGTGGCGGTCGGTTGGAGCGGCACGAGCTCGCCGTTGCAGAGCACGGCGTGGCGGCCGTCGGTGAGGTTGTCGACGCGCAGCTGGAGCCGTTCGACCGAGCTGTCGACGTAGCGCGAGGTGCCCTGGGCGGTCGACTCCTCACCGAGCACGTTCCACGGCTCGATGCCCATCCGCAGCTCCATGCGCACGTCCTCGACGACGGCCTCACCGAGGGTGGGGAAACGGAACTCCTGGAACGGGGCGAGCCACTCGTGCT
>JAVHXX010000263.1 GCA_031119595.1 Patulibacter sp.
CCGCGATCGACCACGTCGTGATGGTCGGCGGCATGACCCGCATGCCCGCGGTGCAGGAGAAGGTCAAGGAGCTCACCGGCAAGGACCCGCACCGCGGCGTCAACCCGGACGAGGTCGTCGCCATCGGCGCCGCGATCCAGGCCGGCGTGATCTCGAAGGAGGTCACCGACGTGCTCCTCCTCGACGTCACCCCGCTCACCCTCGGCATCGAGACCAAGGGCGGCGTCATGACGCGCCTCATCGAGCGCAACACCACCATCCCGACCCGCAAGAGCGAGACCTTCTCGACGGCCGAGGACAACCAGCCGTCGGTGGAGATCCACGTGCTCCAGGGCGAGCGCGAGATGGCGAGCTACAACAAGTCGCTCGGCAAGTTCCAGCTCACCGGCATCCCGCCGGCGCCGCGTGGCGTGCCGCAGGTCGAGGTCACCTTCGACATCGACGCGAACGGCATCCTGAACGTGTCCGCGAAGGACCTCGGCACGGGCGTCGAGCAGAAGATCGAGATCAAGTCGGGCGGCGGTCTGAGCGACGACGAGATCAAGAACATGGTCGCCGATGCCGAGGCGCACGCCGAGGACGACAAGCGCCTGCGCGAGCTCGCCGAGGCACGGAACGAGGCCGAGCAGGCCGCGTACGCCGCCGACAAGCAGCTCAAGGAGCTCGACGAGCAGCTCGACGCCTCCGACAAGGAGGACATCGAGAAGCTGGTCGCCGAGGTCCGCGAAGCGGTCAAGGGCGAAGACGTCTCCGAGATCAAGGCCAAGCTCGAGGCGCTGCAGACCCGTCAGCACGCCATCAGCGAGCAGCTCTACGCGAAGGCCCAGGAGGCCGCCGCGCAGGGTGCCGCCGGTGACGACGCCCAGGGCGCGCCGGTCGGTGGCAGCGGCTCCGACGACGAGGTCGTCGACGCCGAGATCGTCGACGAGGGCAAGTAGCCCGCGCCCCGGCGCAGATCGGAGTCGCGATGAGCACCGAGCAAGAAGCCCCGCAGACCGACGAGCAGACCACGGACGGGGCGGCCGAGCAGGCCGCCCCGGACGGGGCCGCGGCTCCCGGCGAAACCGCCCCGGAAGGAGCGGTGGCCGCCGAGGAGGAGCAGGTCCCGGATCCGCTGGAGGGCAAGTCCGAGGAGGAGATCCGCGGCCTGGCCGCGGCCGCCACGGAGTACCTGGCGCTCGCCCAGCGCACCCGTGCGGACTTCGACAACTACCGCAAGCGCGCGCAGCGCGACGCGGCGGCGGCGAAGGTCCGCGGGGGCGTCGAGCTCACCCGTGAGCTGCTCCCGGCGATCGACAACGTCGAGCGGGCTCTCGAGCACGAGGGCACCGCCCTGACGGAGGCCGGCGAGGCGAGCGAGGCCGCCCAGCGGATCCTCGGCGTCCTCAAGAACACCCACACGGAGATCGTCGCGGCCCTCGGCCGCGGCGGCATCGAGCGGTTCGACCCGCTCGGGGAGCCCTTCGACCCGACCCGCCACGAGGCGGTCGCGAAGCGCCCCGCCGAAGACCAGGAACCGGTGTCGATCTGCGGCGTCGTGTTCCAGCCGGGCTACGCCGCCGGCGACGAGATCATCCGCGCAGCGCGCGTCGTGGTCACGGACTAGTCCGGCGTAGACCAACCACACCCGGTGGGCCGGGTTGCCTCGAGAGGCCCGGCCCGCCACCCTCTTCCAACAAGCACGACCCACCCGGTCCACGAGAGAAACGAAGCGACGACATGGCCGCAGCCGATCCCTACAAGACACTGGGCGTGGAGCGCTCGGCGTCGCCTGAGGCGATCAAGAAGGCCTACCGCTCACTCGCTCGCAAGTACCACCCGGACAACAACGCCGGCGACACGAAGGCCGAGGAGCGCTTCAAGGAGATCCAGGGTGCCTACGACATCCTGAGCGATCCCGAGAAGAAGGCCGCCTTCGACCGCGGCGGCTTCCAGATGCCGGGCGGCCAGTCCGTCCCGTTCGACATGAGCGACCTGTCGGATCTGCTCGGCTCGTTCCTCGGCGGCCGTGGCCGCGGTGGCGGCCCGGGGCGCGGCACGCCGGCCTCGGCGCCGGGCCGCGACCTGGAGACGCAGGCGCGGATCACCTTCCAGCAGTCGATCGACGGCACCGAGGTGTCGCTCCCGGTCCCGTCGCAGGATCCTTGCCCGGATTGCCGCGGCACCGGCGGCCGCCCCGGCTCGTCGATGACGATGTGCCCGGAGTGCTCCGGCCAGGGCGTCGTGATGCAGAGCGACGGCCTCTTCACCAGCCAGACGCCCTGCCCGAAGTGCCGTGGCGTGGGCCGCGTCCCGCGCGACATGTGCCTCACGTGCCGCGGCACGGGCCGGCGCCCCGGCGGCTCGAACCTGCGCGTGAAGGTGCCGGCGGGCATCCGCGACGGCGGCCGCATCAAGGTCGCCGGCCGTGGCGAGCCGGGCATCGGCAACGGCCCGCGGGGTGACCTCTACGTCGTCGTGCACGTGGCCCCGTCGCGGGTGTTCCAGCGCAAGGGCGACCACCTCGAGATCGAACTCCCCATCACCGTGGTCGAGGCGCTGCGCGGCGGCGAGGTGCGCGTGCCCACGCTCGACGGCACCAAGACCCTGCGCCTGGCGGCCGGCACGAAGCACGGCACGGTGCAGCGGCTCAAGGAGCTCGGCCCCCCGAAGACCGGCGGTGGTCGCGGCGACCTCCACTACCGCATCGCGATCGAGCTGCCCAAATCCCTCACCGACGAGCAGCGCGCCGCGGTCGACGCGCTCGACGTGGCCCTGGGCCAGGAGGATCCGCGGGCGGAGCTGCTGAAGCGGGCGGAGTCGATGCGGGGGGCACCGAGTGTCTGAGCGTGAGATCCGCGCCCGCGTCGAGGTGTCCTCGAGCCGCGGCGTCTTCATGATCTCGGTGGCGGCCGAGCTCGCCGACATGCACCCGCAGACCCTGCGGATGTACGAGCAGCGCGGCCTCATCCAGCCGCAGCGCTCGCCCCGCGGCACGCGCCTCTATTCGTCCGACGACGTCGAGCGACTACGGCGCATCCAGGAGATGACGGCCGAGCTCGGCCTCAACCTCGCCGGGGTCGAACGTGTCCTCGAACTCGAGGCCCGGCTCGAACATCTCGAACTGCGGTATGCCGCCGTCGAGCGGCGGCGGCTGGAGCTCGAGGCCGAGGTGCAGCGCCTCCGCGACGAGCAGCGCACGGCGATCGTGCGCTGGGTGCCGCCGGGGGCGTAGCCGCCTCCGGAGCGCGCTCGCGGCGCTCCACGCGGCACGGCCCCTCCGGCGACGGCAACGCGCCGCCCCGGAACCGGCTGGCCCCTCGACTACGGTCGGCGGGTGCGCCACCGCCGGACCTTCTCGCGCGGCGTCGCCCTCGCAGCCGCCATCGTGCTGACGACCGCGGGTGCCGCTGCGGCGCAGGCGCCCGTGCCCGGCACGACCACGCCGCCCGCCGCAACCACGCCGGCGACGACTCCGCCGCCCTCGCCCTCGCCCTCGGCCTCGGCCTCGAAGCCCGCGTCGCATGCCGACCGCCGCGTGACGATCACGGCCGTCGGCGACACGATGCTCGGCAACACGCCGCAGCTCCCGCCGGCGCCGTACCGGTACCTGTCGGCGGTGAAGGACGAGCTCGCGCGCGGCTCGGACATCCGCTTCCTCAACCTCGAGGGCACGCTCACGAACGCCGGCGGCGGGAAGTGCGGCGGCGGCAACGGTGGGGACTGCTACGCGTTCAGGAACCCGCCGTCGTACGCCGCCGTGTTGCACGCCGCCGGGTTCACGGTCGCGAACAGCGCGAACAACCACGCGAACGACTTCGGGCCCGCGGGCCTTTCGGACACGTCGGCGGCGCTGCGCGGCGCGGGCATCGCCCAGACCGGCCGCGCCGGGCAGATCGCCGTGGTGAAGGCCGGGAAGGTGCGGGTCGCGTTCGTCGGATTCGCGCCGTACCCGTGGGCGTCGCCGCTGCTCGACGTCGCGGCGGCCCGGGCGCTCATCACGAAGGCGAAGCGGCAGGCCGACGACGTCGTCGTGTACCTCCACGCCGGTGCCGAGGGCGCGGACAAGACCCACGTGGGCTTCGGCAACGAGCTCGCCTTCGGGGAGAACCGCGGCAATCCGCGGGCGTTCGCGCACATGGCGATCGACGCGGGCGCGAACCTCGTCCTCGGCTCCGGGCCGCACGTGCTCCGTGGCATGGAGGTCTACCGCCACCGCCTCATCGCCTACTCGCTGGGCAACTTCGCGGGCTTCCGGAACTTCGGATCGGGGGGCGTCCTGAGCCGCTCCGCGATCCTGCGGGTCACGCTCAGCGCGAGCGGTCGCCTCTACGCAGGCCGCGTCTTCCCGGTCACCTTGGATGCCGGCGGCCGGCCCTCTCCGGGCGGCGCCTCCCTCCCGATGATCAGCGCGCTGTCGCACCAGGACTTCGGCCGCGCCGCGGTGCGGCTGCGTCCGAGTGGGATCATCCGCGTCCCATAGAACGACCGAGGGGGCGCGGGTCTCCCTCAGACCCGCGCCCCCTCGGCACGATGGGTGTCCACGGCGCTTACGCGGTGGCGCGAGCGGCGCGGAGGCGGAACGCCTCGATGCGACCACCGGCGGCGGTCACCTTCTGCTGGCCCGTGTAGAACGGGTGGCAGTTCGGGCAGTTGTCGATCGATCGAGGACTGCGTCGAGCGCGTCGTGAAGGTGTTGCCGCAGCTACAGGTGACCTGGGCGTCGGCGTAGTGAGGATGCAGCTGGGTGTTCATGGGTCTAACCCTAGTGCTTTCTGGGCTGAACACTCCATTCTGTGCGCCAACTCGCCCAGGGCCAGAGGTCGCCTAGAAGTAGTTCAGGTGGCAGCCGAGCGCATTCTGCAGCTCGGACGGTTGCTCGCCGCTGCGCGTACGCACGAACACCGGCGCGGTGCGGTGCTGCACCGGGGCGCCGTGGAGGTCGAACGTGATCGCCATGGCGATGCCGTCCGCGCGGGCCGGGAACACGATCGGGCTGTCGGTGCCCCGCTTGCCGAGCGTGGCGAGCCAGCAGTAGCGGCCCTTGCTCTTGTTGCGATCACCGAGGCGCATGTTGGCCTGGCCGCCGGGCACGTAGGCGGGGAGCTCGGGCACGTCGATGAGACCGACCTTGTAGTGGCGTTCGTCGCCGAGCGGCGTGCCGGCCCGCACGCCGCGGAAGTCCCCGCGCGTCCGGAACACCAGCTGGTAGCCCGTCTTGCCCGACGACGTGCCGCGCGGCGCGGTGAGGTCGACGAGGAACGGCCGACCGATGATCACCCACGGCTTGTCGACGACGACCTTCGGGGGCTGGGGAGGCGTCGACGCGGGCGCGTCGGCGGCGGCCCCCGGCGAGGTCGCGTCGGCACCACCCGGCGTCGTCGCGTCGGCCGCGGGGGTGGTCGCCCCACCGGCCGCGGGAGTGGACCCCGGCGCCGCGGGCGTGGTCGAGGTGGCCGGCGTCGTGTCCGGGTCGGGGACGGCGAGCGCGGCGGCGTCGCGCTGCGCCTCGGCGGAGAGCGCAGGCGTCGTCTGCGGGGCCGGGGCCTTCGCCGTGGCGACTCCGTCCTGCTTCGCCTTGGCCTCGTCGGCGGCAGGGCCGATGGTGCGACAGGCCGAGAGCCCGGTGGCACTGCACACCGTCACCACGAGGACGGCGGCGAACCGTGCTCGGGCACGCGCGCAGCCCGGGAGGACGCGCCGCGTATGGGCGTGGGGGCTGGACATCGACCCACCATCAGACCATGCACACCGGACGCCCAGCGCCGGTTGGCCGGTCCGGACGAGTGATCGCGACCCGTCTACGGCGTGGCGATCATCACCGGCGCGCTCAGTGAGCAGACCGCGCCGCCGAGGTAGATCCCGATCCGGATCGCACCCGTCGACCCGAAGAAGATCGACGTTCCCCCTGCACTGGTGAACATGATGCCGCCGGTCGAGCCGCCGGTCGCGATGACCGGGAGCCGTTCGACCCGCTGGCCGGTGTTCGCGGCGGACACCATCGCGAGCACGGACGACGTGGTGCTCGGGCCGATGGTGTTGTCGGTCGAGGAACCGTCGTAGACCTTCTGCGGCGACTGGAGCGTGGCACCGTCGACGGTGGACGACGCGTAGACCCGCAGGACCGTCGCCGTGGTCGAACTGTTCAGGGTGGTCTCGTTCGTGGTGCAGCGGGCATCGAGCTTGAGGCCGTCGCGGGCCACGAGCGTCTTCGTCTCACCGGCCGCGAGCTTCACGGAGACGGGGAAGACCGATCCCGAGCTCGCGAAGTCACCGGCGGGATGGCCGCCGACCTGGTCCGCCGTGGCGGCATGGGACGCCTCGGTGGCCCGGTCGGCGGAGCTCGCGCTCGTAGCCTTTTCGGCCGTGGCCGCGCTACCCGCCCGGTCGGCGTAGGCGGCACTGGCGGCGCGGTCGGCACTGGCCGCGCTCGCCGCCCGGTCGGCGTTGCGC
>JAVHXX010000001.1:0-14452 GCA_031119595.1 Patulibacter sp.
TCGCCCGGCACCGCAACGTGCCCCCGCGGAGTACGCCCGTGTACCGCCGCGATCCGCACCGAACCTGACTGTGTGTGCAATTCACGCCGGGGAGGGGCCGCAGGACATCGTTTCGTCGGTACGATTCCCGGCAGTCCTCGGCCGCCGCCCGCGCGCATCCATGCCCGCAGCCGGCGCCCAGATCTTTCACCCCGGGAGTACCCACCGATGGCCGTCGCACTCAGCGAGCGCACCGACAAGGAGACGCAGGAGCAGATCGTCGCGCTCGTGCGTCAGTTCACGGACGAGCAGATCCTGCCGAACGCCGAGCACTACGACCACGCCGACGAGTACCCGACGCCGATCGTCGAGGGCCTCAAGGAGCTCGGCATCTTCGGCGCCACGATCCCGGAGGACTTCGGCGGTCTCGGGCTCGACCTCTCCACCTACACGCGGATCGTCATCGAGCTCGCGCGCGGCTGGGTCTCGATCCCGGGCGTCGTCAACACGCACTTCATCGGCGCCTACCTGCTCATGAAGTTCGGCACCGACGAGCAGAAGCAGAAGTACCTGCCGAAGATGGCGACCGGCGAGATCACCGCCGCCTTCTCGCTCTCCGAGCCGCAGGCCGGCTCCGACGTGCAGGCCATCAAGACCTCCGCGAAGAAGCTCGACGACGGTTCGTACGAGGTCAACGGCGCGAAGATGTGGCTCACGAACGGCCTCACCTCGAGCCTCGTGTTCACCCTCGTCGTCACCGACCCGACCGCCAGCCCGCGGTACAAGGGCATGACGTGCTTCATCCTCGAGAAGGAGCCGAACGTCTCGGAGAACACCGGCGAGTACGCCGGCCTCACGATCCCGCCGAAGATCAAGAAGATGGGCTACAAGGGCGTCGAGTCGACCGAGATGGTCCTCGACGGCTACAAGACCACCGCCGACCAGATCCTGGGCGGCGAAGAGGTCGGCCTCAACGGCGGCTTCAAGCAGATGATGGATGCCCTCGAGGTCGGTCGCGTGAACGTCGCCGCCCGCGGCGTCGGTCTGGCCGAGCGCGCGCTCGAGCTCGCACTCACCTACTCGCAGCAGCGTGAGACCTTCGGCAAGCCGATCGCCGAGCACCAGATGGTCCAGGGCCACATCGCCGACATGGCCGCCCGCGAGGCCGGCGCCCGTCTGCTCACCCTGAAGGCCGCCGAACTCAAGGACGAGGGCAAGTCGAGCAACCTCGAGGCCGCCATGGCCAAGATGGTCGCCTCCGAGGCCGGCCACGCCAACACCGAGGCGTGCCTGCGCCTCCACGGCGGCTACGGCTACTCCAAGGAGTACGAGGTCGAGCGCCTCTACCGCGATGCGCCGCTCCTGCTGATCGGCGAAGGCACGTCGGACATCCAGCGGCTGAACATCGCCAAGCAGCTGCTCAAGAAGCACAAGATCTAACACGGTCTGCGTGGACGGCCGGGGGCGGGAGTGCCCCCGGCCGCACACCCTTTTCGGTCTCTCGCAGAGCTCGTTCCCTGCGGTCGCCACGGTCCGTCCGGGGACACTCCCGCCCCCGGCCGTGGCTGCGTCGCGCGGTCGGTTGCTGCGCTCACGGGCCGGGCGCGGGTGGTGGGGTTCAGCCCCTGGACGTCTTCGGTCGCGTTCTACGTGAGGACGCGTCGGGTGGGGCTCAGTCCGAGATGTCTCCGGGCGCGCTCTGGCGCGGCCCCGAATGCCGCCGAGCTCGTAGTGGCTGGCGCTGATTCCTCGTCTTCGTGCGGCGTCGTGCTAGCGCTTCGTCGCTCGCACGGCCGTGCCGTAGGCGCAGACCTCGTTCGCCATGCCTGCGTACTCGGAGTTGTCGAAGCGCATCGCGAGGATCGCATTCGCGCCCTTGGCCTCGGCCGCCTCGATGAGGCGCGCGACCGCGTCGTCGCGGCTGCTCGCGAGCATCTTCGTCATGCCCTTGAGCTCGCCGCCGACGAGCGACTTCATGCTCGCGCCGAAGGTCGAGCCGACGTTGCGGGAGCGGACGGTGAGGCCGAACACCTCGCCGAACACCTCGTCGATCGAGTAGCCGGGGAGGTCGTTGGTGGTGACGATGATCATGGATCGACCCTAATCGCGCCGGCGCGGATCGGTGACCCGATTCCGCGAGCCGGGGCCGTCCGCTCAGCCGGCCATCAGGCCGCCGTCGACCGTGAGGGTCTGCCCGGTGATGTAGCTCGCCCGCGACGACAGCAGGAACGTGACCGCCTCGGCGACCTCCCAGGCCGTGCCCTGGCGCCCGAGCGGGATCGGCGTGTGGGCGCGATCCGGGCGGGCGAGCGAGCCGAGGCGACCGAGCGTCGTGTCGATCAACCCCGGGGCGACGATGTTCACGCGGATCCCCTGCGGTGCCGCCTCGACCGTCGCGGCGCGGCACAGCCCGGCGAGCGCCGCCTTCGACGAGTCGTACGAGGGAATCTCGCTGCCGGCCCGCAGCCCCGCGACCGAGCCGATCAGCACGATCGACCCGCCGTCCGGCAGCAGCGGCAGCGCCGCCTTGATCGTGAGGAACGGCGCGCGGAGGTTGATGCCCATGGTCGTGTCCCAGTCGCTGGTCTGGGTGCCGGCGATCCCGTGGCCCCATGCCACGCCAGGGTTGAAGACCACACCGTCGAGGCCGCCGAGGCCGTCGGCCGCCTCCTGGACGAGCGTGGGGACGCGGTCCGCGTCGGCGACATCCGCGGCGATCACGTGCGACTCCCCGCCTTCCTGCGTGATCTGGTCGGCGGTCTGCCGTGCCCAGGCTTCCTCGACGTCCGAGCAGACGACCCGCGCGCCGTACCGGGCCGCGAGGATCGCGATGGCCTTCCCGTTGCCGATGGGCATGTCGGGGAGCTGGATGTCGCGGGTACCGGCGCCGATCACGAGCAGGCGCAGGCCGTCGAGCGGGCGGTCGGTGGGCTGATGGGACGGTTCAGCGGACATGGCGGCCAGCCTAGACGCCGGCTCCGGGGGCGCCAATAGGCTGCGGGCCATGGCCGACGCCCCAGACACCGTCCGCGTGCACGTGCTCCGCGTGTTCTGCGACGACCACGACGATCACGGCAACCCGCTCGGCGTCGTGATGGACGGCGCCGCGGTGCCGTCGACCGCCGCGCGGCAGGAGATCGCGTTCGAGCTCGGCTTCTCGGAGACCGTGTTCGTCGACCACGCGCGGACCGGTTCGGTGAGGATCTTCACGCCGTCCGAGGAACTGCCGCTCGCCGGGCACCCGCTCGTCGGCACCGCCTGGCTCCTCGCGCACCTCGGCGTCGGGGGCGAGGCACTGCACCCGCCGGCGGGCGCCGTCACGTGCGGCGCAGGACCGGGTGATGCGTGGATCGAGGCCGATCCGTCGTGGTCTCCACCGTGGGTGCTCGAGCAGCTTGACAGCGCGGGAGCGGTCGACGCCGTCGACGCCGGAGATCGCACCGGCGGCTGGGAGTACGTCTGGGCCTGGCTCGACGAGGCGGCGGGCGTCGTCCGCTCCCGGGCGTTCGTGCGTGAAGCCGGGATCGACGAGGACGAGGCCACGGGCTCGGCGGCGCTCATGCTCGCAGCGCAGGTCGGACGACCGATTCGAATCCGCCAGGGTCGGGGCTCGACGATCGTTGCCGAGCCCACCGGGCGAGGGACCGTCCGCATCTCCGGGCGGGTCGTCCTCGACGACGACCTGCGTATCGACCTGCGCTGACGGGGGAACGGCGGTTCCGAAACGGCACGTTGCGATACGCGGGGAGGAATCAAAGTTCCGCGATCTGGTGCAACCAGTGGGGGTCGGGGAATCCCCTGGCAGATGGCACGTTCTGCGAATTGCTTGCCAATCGGTCCAGGGGGCGCTAAAACTTGTGGGGCGAGGTGGAACGCCGGGTCTTGTTCCACCGCAGTCAACTCCATGGTTTCTACGCAAGGGCGGTTCTTCGGAGCCGCCCTTGTCCGTTCTGCGGGACCCTTCCTGCGGTGGTCTAGGATCCGGAGGCATGTCGGCGAACGAGACCAAGGATCTGATCGAGACCGCCCTCGAACGGATGCTCAACGAACTTCCCGCGCTGCGGAAGTTGCCGCTGGCCTTCCAGCTCGAACTCCGCGGTCGCGGCGACACCCAGCTGTACCTGGTGCAGCTCTCGGGCTCCGATGCTCCGCCGACGATCGAGAAGGGCACGGGGGAGAGCGCGAAGATCATCCTCGGCGTCACCCGCCCACACTTCAACACGCTCGCCGACAAGGGCTCCGTCGCGCTGTGGCGCGAGGCCTTCGTGGGTGGCCACGCACACGTCGCCGGCCCGCCGCAGACGCTCAAGCTGATCCTCAACGTGGTCGAGCGTCACGAGGCACGCGCGCAGGCGCGTCGCCGCGGCTAGTGCGCCACACTCCGTGGCGATGAGCGAACCCGACGTCACCACGGGCGCTGGTTACAGCGTCAGCAGTCTCGACCGCCTGGGTTCGGGCTACGGCTTCCGCAAGATCCGCAAGCCCATGGGCGTGACCGCCTTCGGGGCGAACGGCGTCGTGCTCCCGCCCGACTATCCCACGCGTAACCACTTCCACGACGAGCAGGAAGAGCTCTACTTCGTCCACAAGGGCTCGATCGAGTTCACCTTCGGGGACGGCACCCGGCACCGCGTCGACGAGGGCGGGCTCGTGTGGGTCGCCGCGGACACCGTCCGCCAGCTGCGCAGCGTGGGGGAGACCGACGCGGTCTACGTCGCGGTCGGCGGCAAGGACGGTTACGTCCCGCACGACGGCCACGAGGCACCCGGCGGCGACGTGCCGCCCGCGTCCTGACCTCCCGCCGCTGACCCGCCGAGGCGCGGGGCGGTGATCCGGGTTTGAGGCGTACCCGGGCCGCCGGCGCCGTGCAAGATCGCGTGCATCGCGCGCGTCGTGCAGGAGACGGTGCAGGACGTGTCGACGGCATCGATACCACTAGCGGCGTGTCCAGACCGCCCGCCTCGACCCACCGCCTCGCCCGTCGACTCCTCGCGACGGCCGTCGCCGCCTGCCTCGTCGGGCCCGCGGCCGCCCAGGCCTACCCGATCCACACGGTGCGGTCGGGGGAGACGTTGTCGTCGATCGCGGCCGCCAACGGCATGCAGATCGCCCGCCTGGCCGCTGCGAACGGGATGCCCTGGAACGGCCAGGTGGTCGTGGGGCAGGCGCTGCAGGTACCGCCGCGCGACGGCCTCTACACGTCGACGACCGGTCAGACGATGGGCACGGCGACCTCCAGCAGCGCGGCCCGCGCCGCGTCGAGTGGCACGAGCAGTGGCACCGCGTCGACCCCGGCCGTGCGCCAGTCCGTCTCGTCGACCGTCCGCTCCGGCTCCGGCGCGTACGTGCGCCCCGGCGACACCCTGTCGGCGATCGCCGCCCGCCTGGGCGTTTCGATGGCCGCGCTCGCCGCCGCGAACGGGATCTCGTCGTACGACCTCATCTACTCGGGCACCACGCTGCGCTCCCCCGCGCCGGGGACCACCGCGACGCCGGCACCCTCGGCCGTGCCGGTCACCGCGTCGACGGGGCCGGAGGGCGCCGCGGCGGCTCAAGGCGTCGGCGCGCATCCGACCACGCTGCGGCTCACGTCGGCGCAGGTCGCCCAGGTCGCCGCCCAGAACGGCGTCCCCGGCAATCTCGCCGCGGCGATCGCCTGGCAGGAGAGCGGCAACAACAACGCGATGGTCTCCGCGGCCGGCGCGCGCGGGATCATGCAGGTGATGCCCGGGACGTGGGACTGGATCAACTCGGCGCTCGCACGTCCGCCGCTGAGCCGCACCTCGGCCGTCGACAACGTGCGCGCCGGGTCGCTCCTGCTCAAGCAGCTCCTCGCGCAGACCGGCGGCGACACGAACACGGCCATCGCCGGCTACTACCAGGGCCTGAACTCCGTCCGCACGCGCGGTCTCTACGACGACACGAAGCAGTACGTCGCCAACGTGAACGCGATCCGCGCACGGCTCGGCGGCTGAGCCTCGGGCCGCGTGCGCGGCCCCGAGGCGACGCGCTCAGGCGTTCTGCGCGAACTCGGCCGGGCCGGCCTCGACGGCGGCCGGGTCCATCCACATGACCTCCCAGTGGTGACCGTCGAGGTCGTTGAAGCTGCGGCCGTACATGAAGCCGTGGTCCTGGGGCGGCATCGCCGGCGTGCCGCCCGCGGCGAGGGCGGCATCCGCGAACGCGTCGACGCCTGTACGGTCGTCGGCCGAGACGCAGAAGAGTGCTTCGCTCGTGGTGGTCGCGTCCGCGATCGGCTTCGTCGTGAAGTCGGCGTACCGGTCGTGGACGATGAGCATCGCGTAGGCCTTGTCGGAAATGACCATGCAGGCCGCGGACTGGTCGGTGAACTTCGGGTCGAACGTGAAGCCGAGCTTCCCGAAGAACGCCTTCGACGCCTCGAGGTCGGCGACGGGGAGGTTGAGGAAGAGCAGGCGGTCGGTCGGCATGGTGGGCTCCTGGCGGGTCGGTGATCGCGGGGTCTCCGGGGATAGACCGCGTGAACGGCCGAAACTCATCGGTGGCGGGAGAACCCGTTTCGGTCTAGCCTCGGAGCATGTCCGAGCCCACGGTGATCGACCCCACGACCCTCACCTCCGACAGCGTCCAGCGGGAGCTCGAATCCCGCCGCCACGAGCTCACGGGGTACTGCTACCGCATGCTCGGATCGGCCGCGGACGCGGAGGATGCCGTGCAGGAGACGTTCGTCCGCGCGTGGCGTGGCATCGACCGGTTCGAGGGTCGCGCCGCCCTGCGTACCTGGCTCTACAAGATCGCCAGCAACGTCTGTTTCGACGCCCTCGCCGCCAGCCAGAAGCGTGCATCGCCGGTCGACCTCGGCCCGTCGACCACCTGGGATGCTCCGCTGCATCCGCCGCTCCCCGAGGCGACGTGGATCACGCCCATCGCCGACGCCGCCGTGATCACGCCGGGCAGCGACCCCGCCGCGACCGCGCAGACGCGGGAGACGGTGCGGCTCGCGTTCGTCGTCGCCCTGCAGAACCTCCCACCCCGCCAGCGGGCGATCCTGATCCTGCGTGAGGTGCTCGGCTGGCAGGCCAGCGAGGTCGCCGACCTGCTCCACCTGTCCGTGGCTGCGGTCAACAGCGCCCTGCAGCGCGCCCGGGCCACGATCGCGTCCAGCGACCTCGAGGTCGCCACCCTCGACCCGACCACGATCGACGAGGCCAGCGAGGAACTGCTCGCGCGCTATCTCGATGCCTTCGAGCGCTACGACATGGACGCCCTCACCGAGATCCTCCACGAGGACGCGACCCAGTCGATGCCGCCCTACCCGATGTGGCTCGCCGGCCGCGACCAGCTCCTGGGCTGGATGTTCGGACCGGGTGCCGGTTGCCTCGGTTCGCGACTCGTCCCGGTGCAGGTCAACGGCCAGGCGGGCTTCGCGCAGTACCGCGACGGCGGCAAGACGCCGTGGTCGATCCAGGTGCCGGTGTGGCGGGGCGATCGCGTCGCCGACATCACCTACTTCATCGAGACCGACGGGTCGCTGTTCGCGAGCTTCGGGCTGCCGCCGCAACTGCCGGAGGCCGAGCTGTCGCATTAGGAAGACCTGATGTGTAGCCTCCCGTGATATTAGGGCGCCCTAATATCGGGCGCCGTGTCCACGGGAGCAAGCAGTGCAGCGCGGCCGATTCATCGAACTCCTCGGCTCCGGTGAGCCACGGCTCGAGCCGCTGCTCCTGTCGCTGTCGTCCGATCTCGGGCACGTCGCCGGTGACGGCGCCGGTCTTGCGCTCGGGCTGGACCGCGCGGTGATGCAGATCGACCGGCTCGCGGCGACGCTCGTCGGCGTCGACTCGCTGCCGCCCGCGGTGCAGCTGCAGATGCTGTCGTCCGCGGTGCTCGTGCAGTTCCGGGTCGGGGTGCAGCCGTGCCGCCCGGACTTCGGTGACCTGCGTCCCGATGTCGTGCTGGCCGAACTCGCCGGGCATCCCGTCGTCGTCGCGGCCGTCGTCGCGATGGTCGCGCAACGGGCCGGGTTGCCGATCGCCGTCGTGATCGGAGACCACAGCGTGCTCCTCGCGCACCGCGAGCAGGTGCCACCGCTCGCGATCAGCGTCGACCGTCGCGGTGAGGTGCTCGACGCTCGCACGCTCGAGGACCCGAGGCTCTCCTGGCGGTGCGCGCACGAACTCAGTGCGCTGCTCCTCGACCTCGTCGTCGCCCGGGCCGACGAACTCCAGCTGCGGCCCGTCTGGGTGCGGGCCTGCGAACTCGCGACCGCGCTGCCGCTCGACCCGCACGGCGTGCAGCGACGGGGCGACGACCTGCGGCGCGCGCAGGCGGTCTGGAACTGACCGCCTCAGCCACGGGTGCCGTCGGGCGGGTCAGGCCCTTGGAGGAGCGCGACGGTCCCGCATCGGCGTGACGCTGCCGCTGCGGCGGAAGTGTCACGACCGCGACACACGGCGCCGGCGCGTCAGGCAAGACTGGTCATGGGTCATCCACCACCACCCACGCGAGAGTCCGCCATGCACCGCCACCCCCTCCAGATGCGTCGCCGCGGCGACCGTGACCACGTGACGCGGCGCGGTGCCGTGCTCGCGGCATCCGCCGTCGTGGCCGCGGTGTTCGCCCCGGCCGCCCATGCCGACGCCGTCTGGACGCCCGTCGCCAGTGGAACGACCGAGACGATCACCGCGATCGACCATCGCGCCACGTCGACGGTGTTCGGGACGTCCGGCGGGAAGATCTTCCGGCTGAGCGGGTCGCCGCTGACCAGTGCCCCGGTGGCGAGCTTCGGGGGCGCGTCCATCATCGACATCGCGCTGAACCCCTCGGGCACCAGGGGCGTGGCCGTGCTCTCGGGCGGGCGCGTCAGCCGCAGCGCCGACGGTGGCCAGACCTGGAGTCTGCCGATCCAGTTGAAGACGCACTCGCCGTCGGAGAACACGTGTCCGTTCACGCCGAGCGGTACCCCGAGCAACCTGGCTTCCGAGGCGACGAGCGTCGGCTGGGCGTCGGACGCCGTCGGGTACGTGACGGACGGGCTGAAGGGTTCGCTCGAGAAGACCGCCGACGGCGGTTCGAGCTGGACCGAGATCAGCCGCACACCGAGCGGCACGTGCCTCTATGGGGCCACGGCGGTCCAGGTCGCCCCGATCGTCGGTTCGGACTCGGTGTACGTCCTCGACGACGGCAACAACATCGGGGCGACGACCAACGCCTTCGGGGCCACGTCCACGCGCGGCTACTTCGTCGGCGAGCCGAGCTTCGCCGTCGACTCCGCGGACCCCTCGCGCCTCATCGGCGGCCACCTCAGCGTCAGTGACGACAGCGGCGTGACCTTCCACGGCGTGCAGGTGTCCCCCGCGGACACGGTCATCTCGCCGACGCGGGACACGTCGTTCGTCGGCGGCACGGCGATCTGGGTCGGCGACAACGGCGACGTCTTCACCTCGGTGGACGGCACGAACGCCTACCGCCAGCCGGCGACGGGCGCCGACGCGACCCGGGCGTGGCGTGCGGTGAGCGCCGCCTCGGCCTCCGACGCGATGGTCGGCGGGGTCGGCGGCGCGCTCGTGCTCAGCAGCACGGCCAGCAGCATCCCGACGGTCGTCGTGCCGGCCCCGACGCCGACGCCCATCCCGATCTCGGCCCCGGCTCCGTCGCCCACGCCGTCACCGGCGCCGGGTGCAGGGACCGGAGGCGCAGGTGCAGGCGTGACGCCCGCAGGGAAGAGCGTGGTCACGCTGCCCGGCGCGACGGTGACCCTGCAGGGGCCGACGACTTGCGTCAAGGCCGGCTCGGCGTTCACCGCGACGATGTCGATGCGGCGGATCGCGATCAAGAACAACCGGATCGTGAAGCTGACCCGCGTCGACTTCTCCGTCGACGGGAAGCGCGCGAAGATCGACCGCAAGGCGCCCTTCAAGCAGCGCCTCACGGTGCCGGCGTCGGCGGCCGGCACGCTCCACACCCTGAAGGCCGTCGGCTACATCAAGGTGACCAAGGGCAAGGCGCCCCGCAAGACGCAGACGGTGAAGTTCCGCAGCTGCGCCTAGCGGGACCGCGCGGGGCCTAGGCGGTCGCGGTCTCGGGCGTGCGCTCGAGACCGGCGGCGCGGCCGGCCTTCGCGAGGCGCTCCGCCATCTTGCGGTTGGCCTCGTCGATCATCTCGCCGTCGTAGATCGCGGCGCCCGAGTTGCCGTGGTCGGCGGCGGCCTCGTAGGCGGCGAGCATGCCCTCGGCGTGGTCGTACTGCTCCTGCGTGGGCGTGAAGATCGCGTTGACGATCTCGATCTGCGCGGGGTGGATCGTCCACTTGCCGTCGAGGCCGAGGGCGCGCACGAGCTGCGTGCGGGTCTTCAGGCCCTCCTCGTCCTTGAAGGCAGCGTACGGACCGTCGATCGCCTGGATGCCGGCGGCACGAGCCGCGACGACGATCTTCGAGTAGAGGTAGTTGAGGTGGTCGCCGGGGTACCCGTCCGGCGTGCCGCCGATCTGCGTGATCGGGATGCCGATCGCGGCGGAGTAGTCGCCGGGGCCGAAGATCAGGGTCTCCATGCGCGGCGAGGCGGTCGCGAGCGCCTCGGCGGCGATGAGGCCCTTGGCGTCCTCGATCTGCGCCTCGATGCCGATGCGGCCGAGCTCCCAGCCGTTCGCCATCTCGATCTGCGAGAGGAGCTTGCAGGTCATCTCGATGTCGCCCGGGGTCTGGACCTTCGGGATCATCACGGCGTCGATCTTGTCGCCGGCGGCCTCGACGACGTCGATGAGGTCGCGGTAGTAGAAGGGCGTGTCGGTGCCGTTGACGCGGTACACGATCGTCTTCTGCGGGCCGGACGCCCAGTCGTTCTCGTTGAGGGCGCGGATGACCTCGCCGCGGGCCTCGGCCTTCGCGCCGCGGGCGACGGAGTCCTCGAGGTCGAGGAAGATCTGGTCGGCGGCGAGGGACGGCGCCTTGGCGAGGAACTTCTCGCTCGAGCCGGGCACCGAGTGGCAGGTGCGCCGCGTACGCAGCGGACGCGTGGGAATGGACTGCAGGAGGACGCTCATGGGCGAACATCCTTTCAAGCGGGCGCACGCCTGCGCGGTGACGGTGCGCTCACGACGGACTCGCACGATCGAGCAGCGCCGCGAGCTCCCGTGGCGAGCCCGTCAGGCCCGCGCAGCGCGAGGGAGTCCTCGTGCTGCGGCGGGAACCGGGGTCAGCCGCAGCTGGGGCCGTCGGCGTCGGCGAGGTGCTCGAGAGGCGCTGCCCCCGCGGGCTGAACCGCGCCGTCCTTCGAGGGCTCGAACCCGAGCGCGAGGGAGTTCATGCAGTACCGGGCTCCGGTCGGCGCCGGACCGTCGTCGAAGACGTGGCCGAGGTGCGAGTCGCAGCGGGCGCAGCGGACCTCGGTGCGGGTCATGAACATCGACTTGTCCTCGATGAGCTTCACGCGGTCCTCACCGAGCGCGGCCCAGAAGCTGGGCCAACCCGATCCGGACTCGTACTTCGTGCTCGAGTCGAAGAGCTCGAGGCCGCAGGCGGCACAGACGAAGGTGCCGTCGTCCTTGACGCTGAGGAGTTCACCGGTGAACGGGCGCTCGGTGCCGGCCTTGCGCAGCACCTGGTACTGGTCGGGCGTGAGGCGCTCGCGCCACTGCTCCTCGGTGAGTTCGATCTTCTCCATACCTTCAGGGTAGGGCCGTCCGGGACGCGGTCGTGAAGGTTCCCTGACACCCGACCGGGCCCGACCTGCGCTGTGTGCGCAGGCCCCGAAATCCGGGCGGAGGTGCCCGGGTAGTGTCGGCCCCATGGACGTCGTCATCGTTGGTGCCCACGGCAAGATCGCGCTCGAGCTCTCGCGGCTCCTCAGCGCCCGGGGCGACACGATCCGCGGCATCATCCGCAACCCCGACCACGCGCCGGAGATCGAGGCGGCAGGCGCCGAGCCGGTCGTGATCGACCTCGAGGCGGAGTACGCCGAGAACGAGCTCGCGCAGGCCTTCCGTGGCACCGACGCCGTCGTCTTCGCCGCCGGTGCCGGGCCCGGCAGCAGCGCCGAGCGCAAGCTCACGGTCGACCTCGGCGGCGCGGTCCACAGTGCCGCGGCTGCAAGCCGCGCCGAGGTCCGTCGGTTCGTGATCGTCAGTGCGATGGGCGTCGACGAGCCGCCGACCGACGACGACATCTTCAGCATCTACCTGCGCGCCAAGGCCGACGCCGACCACCTCGTGCGGTCCAGCGGCCTCGACTACACGATCGTGCGGCCCGGCCGTCTGACCGACGACGAGCCCACGGGGCGCGTCCGGGCTGCCCGGCACGTCGACCGTGGCGACATCGCCCGGGCCGATGTCGCCGCCGTGCTGGTCGCGGTCCTCGACGACGACCGTTCGATCGGCCGCACCTTCGAGGTCGTCGCCGGAGAGGCGCAGGTCGTCAACGCCGTCGCCGCCCTCTCCGACCAGGGTGCGACGCTCGTCTGAGACAGCGCCGTCGGGGCTAGGGCTGGCCCATGTAGCCCGGGCCCGCGAGCTGGTCGAAGAGTCGCATCCAGCTCGGCCACTCGAGGAACGAATGCACGCCGTCGGCGATGAACCCGCCGCTCGCGGGATCGCGGTCGTCGTAGACGCACCGTCCGCCGGACGCGTTGATCGCATCGCACCCGCCGACCATGAGGGCGTCCGGGACGAAGGGATCGTCGGTGCCGCCACGCGGTTCCTGGAGCATCATCACCGGCGGGTCCGCGGCGTCGACGTTCGCGCGGCAGGCCGGCATGAGACTCGGGCGGGTCTGGCCCGCGAGCATCGGGTCGGTGATAGCCGTCGAGCCGGCGAAGCATGCCGGGCCGCTCACGGACAGCGCACCAGCGATCGTCGAGTCCCCGGGGTCGCGGCCGCTTGGCAACTGGTCCTGGTTGCCGCCGAACGCCAGCCGCAGCGCCACCGAGCCGCCGGCAGAGGTGCCGATCGCGAAGATCCGCTTCGGGTCGATCCCGAACCTCGCGTCGGTCTTGAGCGTGCGGATCAGGGCCTGCAGCACCCACTGGTCCTGCTGGAGGACCGGCTCCAGGCCGCGGGCCTGCAGCCGGCTCAGATACGCCTTCCACGCCGGGGTCTTCACCCAGTCGTCGAAGCCGTCGCAGGAGTTGACGTTCGGGGCGGTGCGACTCGCCTGCGAGTACCGCGGATTGGGCTTGTAGTCGCCGTAGGTGGACAGCACGCCCGCGAGCGGATATTCCGGGGCGACCACGATGTATCCGCGGTTCGCCAGTTCGCGGGCGTGCGGTGAGAGGTCGGAGCGGCTGCCGCAGATGAAGGCGCCGCCCGCGAGCAGGAGCACCGCGGCGCGCGGCTTCGCGGTGCCCGCCGCGATCTGCGCGGCGAGGTCGCTGCGCACGTAGAGGTCGAACGGCATCGGCGCGATCCCCTCGGCGTAGGCGACGACGTTCTTCGTCGCCGGACCCGTCCACCCGACGGGCCGCGCGCCGTACCCGAGCGACACGCAGAGGCCGCTCCCCTGTTCGTTCTCGCAGCCGGCCGGTGGACCGCCGTTGCCGGAGGGCGACGCGGGAGACGCGGACAGGGTCGCCGCGAGCACGAGCAGCGCCACGATCGCCGCGATGAGGCGACCGGTGGGACGCACGCGGCGCCCGACGGCGGGTCCGCGGCCACGGGACAGGGTGGACACCCGCGCGAGCCTACCGACACGCGGCGTTTCCCGAAACCTGGGCGCCGCACAGGGCTTTCCTCGGAACGCCGATTCCACTTAGGATCCGGGAATGTCCGAGGACCTTGCGATCGATTGGGAGCAGCGCCTGTCGCCCGCTGCACGCCGCCTGAAGGCGAGCGACATCCGCGAGATCCTGAAGGTGACCGAGCAGCCGTGGGTGATCAGCTTCGCCGGCGGGCTCCCCGCGCCGGAGCTGTTCCCGGTGGAGCAGCTCCAGGAGGCCAGCGCCCGCGTGCTCAGCCGCGGTGCCGGCGCCTCGACCGTGCAGTACTCCACGACCGAGGGTGATCCCGCGCTGCGCGGCTGGGTGGCCGAGCGCGACGGCGTCACCCCCGACCACGTCCAGGTGGTGACGGGAAGCCAGCAGGGCCTCGACCTCGTGGTTCGGCTGCTGGTGGGCCCGGGCCGCGCCGTGGCCGTCGAGGATCCGACCTACCTCGGCTTCCTCCAGGTCACGCAGTTCAACGGCGTGCGTGCCGTGCCGGTCGCCACGGACGACGACGGCCTCATCCCGGAGGCGCTCGACCGCGCGCTGGGCACCGGCGAGATCGACGCGCTCTACGTGATGCCGAACTTCCAGAACCCGACCGGCCGCACCACGAGCCTCGAGCGTCGCGAGGCGATCATCGACATCGCGCTGCGCCACGGCGTGCCGGTGATCGAGGACGACCCGTACGGCGAGCTGCGGTTCCGCGGTGAGTCGCTGCCGTCGCTGCACGCGCTCGCCACGCGGCGCGTCGGTGACCCGGACGCGAGTCCGGTGATCCGCCTCTCGACCTTCAGCAAGAT